>NZ_JBQKDH010000007.1:0-142630 GCF_052121955.1 Parafannyhessea sp. LCP19S3_B1
TCGTCGGCAGCGTCAGATGTGTATAAGAGACAGACCGGGCATCGCGCGGCCAGGGCCAGCGCGGGCCCGCCTCCCGCGACGACGCCCGCAGGGGCGGCCAGCACCGCCAGGGCCAGCGCCCCGCCCAGGGCCAGCGCCCCACGACGGACCTCATCGAGGGTCGCCGCGCGTGCGCGGAGGCCCTGGAGGGCGGACTCCCGCTGAAGCGCGCGCTCGTGGCCATGGGCGGCGAGCAGGACCAGACGCTCGCCGGCCTCGTCCGCAGGCTGGAGGCGGCCGGCGTCCCGGTGGAGCGCGTGCCGAAGGGCCGGCTCGATGCCATCAGCTCGCACGGCGCCCACCAGGGCATCGTGGTGCAGACCCGTCCGTTCGCCTACGCGGAACTCTCGGACGTCATCGCAAACGCGGGCGACGGCCACGCGCTCGTGGTTCTTCTCGACCACGTGACCGACGAGGGCAACTTCGGCGCGATCGTCCGCTCTGCGGAGGTCGTGGGCGCGGCCGGCGTCGTCATCGCGAAGGCGCGCGCGGCCGGCGTGGGCGTTGGCGCGTACAAGACGTCCGCCGGCGCGGTGCTGCACGTGCCCATAGCGCAGGTGCCAAACCTCGCGACCGCGATAGACGAGCTCAAGCGCGCCGGCTTCTGGGTGGCCGGCTCCACGGAGCACGCGACGCAGGACGTGTGGTCCGCGCCGCTCGAGGGAAGGCTGTGCCTGGTCATGGGCTCGGAGGGCTCCGGGATCTCGCAGCTGGTGCGCAAGAAGTGCGACTTCGAGTGCCGCCTGCCGCAGCGGGGCAGGGTGGAGTCGCTCAACGTGGCCCAGGCCGCCACGGTCATGTGCTACGAGTGGCTTCGTCGCGAGAGTGCTGCCGCGGCGGACGCGCCCGCAGGCGCCGCGACGCCGGTGGGGGAGCGCTAGCATGGCGCGGCCCGCGGAGCTTCTGGTGGTGGACGGCTACAACGTCATCCACAAGTCCCAGCGCTACATGTGCCTCGTGGATAAGCCGTCCGGCCGCCTTGGCGATACCGACCCGTTCGACCGCGCGCGCCAGCTGCTCATAGCAGACGTGGCTGCGTACGCGCAGGGCCGCTACGAGGCCGTCGTCGTGTTCGACGCCGCCGGCAACGTCTCGCCCGAGCGCCCGAACCTCACCGTCGCCGGCGTGCGCACGGTCTTCTCGCCCACGGGCGAGGACGCGGACAGCGTCATAGAGCGCCTGGTTACGGAGGCCCGCCACCACGTGCGCGCCGTCACGGTCATCACGTCCGACAACACCATTCGCGCCACGGTGGGCGGCGTGCCCGTCACGCGCGTGTCGAGCGACGTGCTCATCGCGGACGTGGGCGCCATCGTGGAGGACGTGCGCGCGGCGAACGAGGAGCGCAACCACCAGCACCTCACGCTGGAGGACAGGCTCGACCCCAAGACGCGCCAGAAGCTGGATAGGCTGCTCGGCCGCATCTAGGCGCCCGCGCCATCGAGACGCCGCCCTGCCAGCCGCCCTCGACAACGTCCGGCCAAGGCGCTATGATGCTAGGACCCGCTGGCGTAGCTCAATGGTAGAGCCCTGGTTTTGTAAACCAGTTGTTGTAGGTTCGAGCCCTATCGCCAGCTCCAGAAAAATCAGCGCCAAAACCTTTTGCGGGTTTTGGCGCCTTTTTTATCCCAACGCAATGTTTCGAAGAGAAGAACGACATGCCCTACCTGCAATTATGTAGGAAATATGAGGGGGATACGCCCGGTTGGGTGGAATGAGTTGACAAGCTGGTCCGCGGGCCGTAGTATACTTTCCGCTTGCAAGGGAAGTCCTCGCGAACGAACGAGCAAGCAGCTTGAAAACGGAATGGGGATGTGGCACAGCGGCAACTGCGGCGGACTGTAAATCCGCTCCCTCTGGGTTCCTTGGTTCGAGTCCAAGCATCCCCACCATTCCAGGCCCGTGTAGCTCAGTCGGTAGAGCACTTCGTTGGTAACGAAGAGGTCACCGGTTCGAATCCGGTCGCGGGCTCCATGTTTCAAGTGCCACACACCATGCCGGTGTAGCTCAGCTGGTTAGAGCACGCGGCTCATACCCGCGATGTCACTGGTTCGAATCCAGTCACCGGTACCATGGCTTTAATGAGGCGCTTCGGCGCCTCTGAGCATAATTAGGCGTCGTTTTTAGTACCATGGAATAGCCCGCGAAGGTTGTTTCAAAAGGAGGATTGGCAATGGCCAAGGAGAAGTTCGACCGTTCTAAGCCACACGTAAACATCGGTACGATTGGTCACGTCGACCACGGTAAGACCACCCTTACCGCAGCCATCACCAAGGTTCTCTCCGAGACCGAGGGCTGCAAGGCCGACTACACCGCCTTCGAGAACATCGACAAGGCTCCCGAGGAGCGTCAGCGTGGTATTACCATTTCTGTCGCCCACGTCGAGTACGAGACCTGGGAGCGCCACTACGCGCACGTCGACTGCCCGGGCCACGCTGACTACGTCAAGAACATGATCTCCGGCGCTGCTCAGATGGATGGTGCCATCCTCGTCATCGCAGCGACCGACGGCCCCATGGCTCAGACTCGTGAGCACATCCTCCTCGCCCGTCAGGTTGGCGTTAAGTACATCGTCGTCTTCCTGAACAAGTGCGACATGGTCGACGACGAGGAGCTCATCGACCTCGTCGAGATGGAGACCCGCGACCTCCTGTCCGAGTACGGCTTCCCCGGAGACGACATCCCCATCATCCGTGGCTCCGCTCTTGGCGCCCTCAACGGCGAGCAGAAGTGGGTCGACTCCATCGTCGAGCTCATGCACACCGTTGACTCCTACATCCCGACCCCCGCTCGTGACAACGAGAAGCCTTTCCTGATGGCCATCGAGGACGTCATGACCATCTCCGGCCGTGGTACCGTCGTCACCGGCCGTGTCGAGCGTGGTGAGCTCAAGCTCAACGAGCCCGTCGAGATCGTCGGCATCAAGGACACCCAGACCTCCACTGCCACCGGCATCGAGATGTTCCGCAAGACCATGGACTTCTGCGAGGCTGGCGACAACGTCGGCATCCTGCTCCGTGGCATCAAGCGTGAGGACGTTGTCCGTGGCCAGGTTCTCTGCAAGCCCGGCTCCGTTACCCCTCACCACGAGTTCACCGGCGAGATCTACGTCCTCACCAAGGAGGAGGGTGGCCGTCACACCCCGTTCTTCTCCGGCTATCGTCCCCAGTTCTACTTCCGTACCACTGACGTGACTGGCGACATCACTGAGCTCACCGACTCCGATGGCAACAAGGTTGAGATGGCTATGCCTGGCGACCACATCACCATCCACTGCGACCTCATTCACCCGATCGCCATGGAGGAGGGCCTCCGCTTCGCTATCCGCGAGGGTGGCCACACCGTCGGCGACGGCCGTGTCTCCACGATCATTGCGTAGTATCTAGCTACACATAGCTCGTAGTTTTGGCCCGACGCCTCGTTTGGGGCGTCGGGCTGTTTTCTTCTGGCGTATACGCTGATATTTGATGGTTTTGTCGAGTCGACGAATGACAAACCCATCCAGTTGACAGACTGAACCATTGAATGGTAGCGTATACCATCGCCGACGCAGGGGTAGTCCCGTGGCGGTTATCTATAGGAGGATCAATGCGTACACTCGTTACCCTTGCATGCACTGAGTGCAAGCGTCGCAATTACACCACGAAGAAGAACAAGGCAAACACTCCGGATCGCATGGAGTTGAAGAAATATTGCCCGTGGTGCCACAAGCACACCCTTCACAGGGAGACCCGCTAAAATAAGGGTCATACAGGCCAGTAGCTCCAATGGTAGAGCGGCGGTCTCCAAAACCGTTTGTTGTGGGTTCGAGTCCTACCTGGCCTGCCAGATTACACCACCGGCTATCCCTTCTTGGGGTTAGCCGGTTTCTATGAATAGGGGTTTCGTTTCATGGCAAAGAAGGAGCGTCAGAGAAGAAGCGCACGCAAGGCCCGCTCCGCTGAGCGTGCCGCGCTCGAGGCCACCCGCGCCGCTTCCCAGTCCGGTTCGAAGGAACCGGCGAAGAAGGCTGACGCTTCGGTTGCCCAGGCCTCTACGAAGAAGTCCGAGAAGCCGGCGAAGAAGCCGGGTCGCATTCGTGGCTACTTCCGCGACGTGAAGGCAGAGATGCACCGCGTCGTCTGGCCTGACCGTAACGAGCTCAAGAGCTATTCGGTCGCGGTCATCGTCATGCTGGTCGTGTTTGGCGTGTGCGTGTGGCTTGTTGACACCGGATTCGTTGCCGTACTCGTAGGATTCACTGGACTGAGGGGATAGGACATGGCAAAGCGCTGGTATGTGGTCCACACCTACTCGGGCTACGAGAACAAGGTGAAGGGCGAGATCGAGCACCGGGCCGAGATCAACGGCATGCAGGACAAGATCGTCGACATTCAGATTCCGACCGAGGACGTCACCGAGATCAAGGACGGTGGCAAGCGCGAGACCAAGGAAGAGAAGGTCTTCCCGGGCTATGTGCTCGTTCGCATGGAGATGAACGACGACACGTGGACCCTCGTTCGCAACACTGAGGGTGTCACCGGCTTCCTCGGCCTAGACGGTAGCAAGCCCGCTCCGCTTCGTAGGTCTGAGTTCAACAAGATCATGCACCGCGGTGGAGGCAACTCGAACGGCTCCAAGCAGCAGAAGCACGTTACGACCACCACCAACATCGAGCCCGGCATGTCGGTCAAGGTCGTCTCTGGGCCGCTTGCGGACTTCGACGGCCAGGTGTCCGAGGTCAATGCCGAGGCGGGCAAGGTCAAGGTTATGCTCACGATCTTCGGCCGCGTGACGCCCGTCGAACTCACCCTCGACCAGATCACCATCATCGCTTAGCAACCAGTCGGTCCCGGTATCGGTGAGGATGGCTTCTCCGGGGTCGGTTGATATAGGAAACGCAAAACTCTGTGTAGGAGACCACAATGGCCAAGAAGGTTACCCACTTCATCAAGCTCCAGATTCCTGCTGGCGCAGCTAACCCCGCGCCTCCCGTCGGCCCTGCCCTCGGTGCCGCCCAGGTCAACATCATGCAGTTCTGCCAGGCGTTCAATGCGGCGACCTCCGACAAGAAGGGTGACATCATCCCTGTCGAGATCACCGTCTACGAGGACCGCACTTTCGACTTCGTGTGCAAGACCCCTCCCGCGGCCCAGCTGATCAAGAAGGAGCTCGGCCTCAAGAGCGGCTCTGGCGTTCCCCAGCGCGATAAGGTCGGCCAGCTCTCCCAGGAGCAGCTCACCAAGATCGCCGAGATCAAGATGCCGGACCTCAACGCGAACGACATCGAGGCCGCCAAGAAGATCGTCGCGGGCACCGCTCGCTCCATGGGTGTCACGATCGCCGAGTAGAAGGCTCTAAGCGCCCGGCGTCGCCGGGCGTGTCCGATAACGGTGGTGATCCACCAACTACGTGGGAGGGCCACGCCGCCCGCTAACCACACAGGAGGTAAGAAATGGCGAAGCACGGAAAGAACTACACCAACGCCACGGCCAAGTTCGACAAGGCAGAGGTCTACAGCCCGAAGAAGGCCATGGAGCTCGTGAAGGAGCTCTCCACCGCCAAGTTCGACGAGACCGTCGAGGCTTCCATTCGCCTGGGCGTCGACACCCGCAAGGCCGACCAGAACGTCCGTGGCTCCATCTCCCTGCCCAACGGAACCGGCAAGACCGTCCGCGTCGCCGTCTTCGCAGAGGGCGCCAAGGCCGACGAGGCCAAGGCTGCTGGCGCCGACATCGTCGGCTCCGACGACCTCGTTGAGGATGTCCAGAAGGGCAACATCAACTTCGACGCCGTCATCGCGACCCCCAACCTCATGGGCAAGGTCGGCCGTCTCGGCCGCATCCTCGGCCCCCGTGGCCTGATGCCGAACCCCAAGCTCGGCACCGTCACCATGGACGTCGAGAAGATGGTCAAGGAGCTCAAGGCCGGTCGTGTCGAGTACCGCGCCGACCGCTACGGCATCTGCCACGTTCCGATGGGCAAGGTCTCCTTCACCGTCGAGCAGCTGGTCGAGAACTACGCGGCTCTCTACACCGAGATTCTCCGCGTTAAGCCGTCCACGGCTAAGGGCCGTTACGTCAAGTCCGTTTCCTTCTCTTCGACGATGGGCCCTGGCGTCAAGGTCGACTCCGCAGTCACCCGCGACTTCCTCGCCGAGTAGCAAGCTAGTCGCCTAGCGGTCGCTAGACAGAAGCAACGTACGAATGCCGGTTCGGGACTGCCCGGGCCGGCATTCTGCTCTTCTCGCCTACGGTCCTTTCGGCGTACGGGCGCGAAGCTATGGCTGACGGTGGGGGCTGCCGCGATCGAATGTCCATGCGCACACAATGTGAAGACGAGAAGAACGCGTCGCCTTTGCTTGACGTCCGGCATGGATGATGTAAGAATACTCCACGCATGACGTTGGTCATGCAATTTTACATAGCACGTACCGCTGCCAAAGACAGCAGGTGCCCGCAAGGGCTCAAAGGGGTTATCCCGCCAGCCGAGGTGGTCTTGGAATAGCTTCTTAGACCCTGCTTTGGCTGCACCAAGCGGGGTCTTTTTCGTGAAGGCCCGCCGCGTCGGCGGCATGTGCCCGATCGGATCAAGGAGGTGTATTTCATGCCCAACAGCAAGAACGTCGAGATGCTCGCCAAGGTCAAGGAGTCCATTGACAACTCCAAGGGTGTCTTCTTCATTGACTACCGCGGTCTTACCGTCAAGGAGACCCAGGAGCTTCGTCGCAAGCTCACCCAGGCCGGCGCTCACATGAAGGTCTACAAGAACAACATCGTGAAGATCGCTCTTGAGCAGGCCGAGATGCCCGTGGCTGACGTTGCAGGCACCGTCGCCTACGTCTTCTACGAGGACGACCCCGTCGCCGCTGCCAAGGTCATCAAGGAGGAGTCCAACTCCCTCAAGAAGATCGAGTGGCTCGGAGCCATCGCTGACGGCCAGTCCCTCTCTGCGGACGAGGCCAAGGCGTACGCGGAGCTGCCCTCTCGCGAGGAGCTCATGGCCAAGCTGGTTTACGTCATCGCAAGCCCGCTTTCCGGCATCGCTCAGGTTTGCGCTGGTCCCGCCAGGGGTCTTGCGACCGTCCTGGACGCCATCGCAGACCAGAAGAACGCCGCCTAGACAGGCGCTCTTCGAAAGCACCATTGCACGTTGCACTACCAAGAATTCTATGGGCGCAGGAAGCGCCCACTAACAAAGGAGAATTGACATGGCTGTCACCAAGGATGAGATCATCGAGGCCCTCAAGGAGATGCCCGCCCTCGAGCTTTCCGAGCTCGTTCACGAGCTGGAGGACGTCTTCGGCGTCTCCGCTGCCGCTCCTGTCGCCGTCGCTGCCGCCGCTCCCGCGGCCGATGCTGCTCCCGCTGAGGAGAAGACCAACTTCGACGTCGAGCTGACCTCCTTCGGCTCCAACAAGATCGCCGTCATCAAGGTCGTCCGCGCCCTCACCTCCCTTGGCCTGAAGGAGGCCAAGGAGGCCGTCGAGTCCGCTCCTAAGGTCATCCTCGAGGGTGCCAAGAAGGAGGACGCCGAGGACGCCAAGAAGCAGCTCGAGGAGGCCGGCGCTACCGTTACCCTGAAGTAACGAACGCTCCTTCAGCACTTCGCACGTATAGGGTCCGGACCGCAAGGTCCGGGCCCTTTTGCGTAGGACCGCCAATGCGAGAAGGGCTTGCGCAGCGCTCTTCAGACATCGTCTCTCTGGCCGGTCGCGGATTCGGTTGCCTTTCGGTACGAGCGCGCGGCCGGGTCGATGGCGGACGAGAATCTATGGGCACTGGAAGATTTCTGTGCTGAATTTCGTCGTCCCGTCGGTTTGGAATGTAACAGCCCACAATCTGACCACAAATTCGAAATGCGTTTTCGCAGGTAGAAGCCTTGCTTTTCTCCCCTAATAAAAAGGGTCTCGAATGTCAAGACTTTTCATTGACCTGGAATTCCAACTTCGTTAAGTTATTAGATTGCGACAACTGCCGCTTTTTATCTCGTCGAAGGAGGAAGTGCCTGGTGCCTACCGCAAAGTCTTCCCAGCCCGCACAGGAGCAGCGCAAGCGCGTGAGCTTCAGCAAGATCCCTAGTGCGATGGAGTTGCCCAACCTCATTTCCGTACAGAAGGAGTCTTTCAACCGCTTCATGACCGAAGGCCTGGCCGAGTGCTTTGCCGAGTTTTCGCCCATCGAGAACTCCGCGAAGAACATGCAGGTCACCTTTGGTGAACACCAGTTTGGCGATGCGCCCGCGGACATTGCCGAGTGCCGCGCCAAGGACATGTCGTACCAGGCGCCGCTCTTCGTGGACGTGCGCTTTGTGAACACCGACACGGGCGAGATCAAGGAGCAGCTCGTCTTCATGGGCGACTTCCCCCTGATGACCGACCGCGGCACCTTCATCATCAACGGCACCGAGCGCGTCGTCGTCTCGCAGCTGGTCCGTTCGCCTGGCGTGTACTTCTCCGAGGAGCTGGACAACGGCGTGACCGTGCAGCACGTGCAGTTCATTCCTGCGCGTGGCGCATGGCTCGAGTTCGAGGTCGACAAGCACGGCCACCTGGTGGTCTCCATCGACCGCAAGCGTCGCCAGAGCGCGACCCTGCTGCTTCGTGCGCTCGGCATCGCCGAGAGCGACGACGAGATCATGAACCTGCTTGGCGACTCCGACGTGGTTCGTGCGACGCTTGAGCGCGACGTTGCCACGACTCGCGAGGACGCCCTTCTCGAGATCTACCGTCGTCAGCGCCCGGGCGAGCCCCCCACCGTCGACTCCGCGATGAAGCTGCTGGACGGCCTGTACTTCAACCACCAGCGCTACGACCTCGCTCGCGTCGGTCGCTACAAGATCAACAAGAAGCTTGGGCTGGATATCGACGCGCAGGAGAAGATCCTGACGCAGGAGGACATCGTGTGTGCGCTGAGGTACCTGCTCGCGCTGCACGAGGGCGACAACACCAAGAAGTTCGACGACATCGACCACTTTGGCAACCGTCGCGTCCGCACCGTTGGCGAGCTGGTGCAGAACCAGTTCCGCATCGGCATGAGCCGCATGGAGCGCGTCATCCGCGAGCGCATGGCCTCCCAGGACGCCGATGACATCACGCCGCAGTCCCTGATCAACATTCGTCCCATCGTGGCGGCCATCAAGGAGTTCTTCGGCTCTTCTCAGCTGTCCCAGTTCATGGACCAGTCCAACCCGCTTGCCGGCCTGACCCACAAGCGCCGTCTGTCCGCGCTTGGCCCTGGTGGCCTTGCCGGCCACAAGTCTGGCTCCAGCCGCCGTACGAACGTCCCGACTGCGGTCCGCGACGTCCACAACTCCCACTACGCGCGCATGTGCCCGATCGAGACGCCCGAAGGCCCGAACATCGGCCTCATCGGCTCGCTCGCGCTGTATGCGCACGTCAACGAGTATGGCTTCATCGAGGCGCCGTACCGTCGCGTCGTGGACGGCCGCGTCACGGACGACATCGACTGGATGACCGCCGACGAGGAGGAGAACCACGTCATCGCGCCGGCGAACACCCCCGTCGACCCGAGCACCGGCCACTTCGTCGCCGTCGACCCCGAGGGCAAGACCTACAAGCCCGAGACCGTCATCGCGCGTACGCGCAACTTCGACGGCTCGTTCGGCGCTCCCGCGTCCGTGCCCGTCGAGACCGTCGACTACATGGACGTCTCCCCGCGCCAGCTTCTCTCCGTCGCGGCGAACCTCATTCCGTTCCTGGAGCACGACGACGCAAAGCGTACCCTCATGGGCGCTAACATGCAGCGCCAGGCCGTGCCCCTGATCAAGCCGCACGCGCCGTACGTCGGCACCGGCCTCGAGCGCCGCGCCGCGCTCGACTCCGGCGAGCTCATCGTCGCGAAGCATTCCGGCACCGTCGTCGAGGTCGACGCGGCTCACGTGACCGTCGACACCGCGAACGGCCCCGAGCGCTTCGACCTGCCCAAGTACCAGCGCTCGAACCAGAGCACCTGCATCAACCACCGTCCCGTGGTCCACGTGGGCCAGAAGGTCGAGGCCGGCGAGCCCCTGACCGACGGCACGTCCATCGACCACGGCGAGCTTGCGCTTGGCACGAACCTGACCGTGGCGTACATGCCGTGGGAGGGCTACAACTACGAGGACGGCATCGTCGTCTCGGAGCGCGTTGTCCAGGACGACCTGCTCACCTCCATCAACATCTCCCGTCACGAGATCGACGCCCGCGACACGAAGCTCGGTCCCGAGGAGATCACGCGCGAGATCCCGAACCAGAGCGAGGACATGCTCGCGAACCTCGACGACGACGGCATCATCCGCATCGGC
Source organism: Parafannyhessea sp. LCP19S3_B1 (assembly GCF_052121955.1). Taxonomy (NCBI): domain Bacteria; kingdom Bacillati; phylum Actinomycetota; class Coriobacteriia; order Coriobacteriales; family Atopobiaceae; genus Parafannyhessea; species Parafannyhessea sp. LCP19S3_B1. The sequence continues at coordinate 10,324 of NZ_JBQKDH010000007.1, forward strand.
GCCGAGGTCGGCCCCGGCGACATCCTCGTCGGCAAGGTGACCCCGAAGGGCGAGCAGGCCCTTACCGCAGAGGAGCGCCTGCTCCGCGCGATCTTCGGTGCCAAGGCGCACGACGTTCGCGACACGTCCCTGAAGATGCCTCACGGCGCCTATGGCCGAGTCGTCGACGTGGTCCGCTTCAGCCGCGAGGCCGGTGACGACCTCCCGCCCGGAGTGAACGACCTTGTCCGCGTCTTCGTCGCGCAGCGCCGCAAGATCCAGCAGGGCGATAAGATTTCCGGCCGTCACGGCAACAAGGGCGTCGTCTGCAACGTACTGCCGGTCGAGGACATGCCCTACATGGCCGACGGCACGCCCGTCGACGTGCTTCTTGACCCGCTGGGCGTCCCCTCCCGTATGAACGTGGGACAGCTCATGGAGTGCCACCTCGGTTGGGCCGCGAGCCACGGCTGGGACGTCGACTCCGCGGACTCCAAGGAGGTCGTGGACGGCCCGATGTACGTCTCGACGCCCGTCCTCGACGGCGCGACCGACGACGAGGTCCAGGAGGCCCTGCGCCGCACGAACATCAACATCATGAACAAGGCCCTGCGCACCTACGGCGAGCACCTCCGCAAGGAGTTCGTGCCCCAGCTGAACGAGATGGGCAAGACCACGCTGTATGACGGCCGCACCGGCGAGCCCTTCGAGAGCCCGATCACCGTCGGCACCTCGTACATCCTGAAGCTCGGCCACATGGTCGACGACAAGATCCACGCCCGTTCGACCGGCCCCTACAGCCTCGTCACGCAGCAGCCCCTGGGCGGCAAGGCCCAGTTCGGCGGCCAGCGCTTCGGCGAGATGGAGGTCTGGGCGCTGTACGCGTACGGCGCGGCCAACGTCCTCCACGAGCTCATGACCGTCAAGTCCGACGACACGAACGGCCGCGTCAAGACGTACGAGGCCATCGTCAAGGGCGAGAACGTCCCCAGGCCCGGCATCCCCGAGTCCTTCAAGGTCCTCGTCAAGGAGATTCGCTCCCTCGCGCTCAACATCGAGCCGATCTCCTACAAGAGGCCCGAGAAGGGCCCCAAGTCGCAGGAGGACGTCCAGGACGAGAACAGCGTGGACGTCTTCGCTGGCGCCGACAGCGCCGACGACCTGATCGGTGGCGTTGCCTCCGATTCCGAGAAGGGCTCCGAGGCCCTGATCGGCGACAATTCCGACGATAAGGAGTAGCGAACGTGGCAGATTTCGATACCACTGATTTCGACGCGATAAAGATCTCGCTCGCCTCCGCAGATGAGATTCGCAGCTGGTCGCACGGCGAGGTCAAGAAGCCCGAGACCATCAACTACCGCACCCTCAAGCCCGAGAAGGACGGCCTGTTCTGCGAGAAGATCTTCGGTCCCGTCAAGGACTGGGAGTGCGCCTGCGGCAAGTACAAGGGCATCCGCTTCAAGGGCATCGTCTGCGAGCGCTGCGGCGTCGAGGTCACGAGCGCCAAGGTGCGCCGCGAGCGCATGGGCCACATCGAGCTGGCCGCGCCCGTCTCGCACATCTGGTACTTCAAGAGCCCCGCGACCTTCCCCCTGGCGCGTCTGCTCGACATGAAGAGCAAGGACCTCGAGAAGGTCCTGTACTTCGCGAGCTACGTCATCACCTCCGTCGACGCCGAGGCCCGCGAGGCCGACGCGGACGACCTGAAGGAGGAGCTGGCCGCAGACCTCGAGGAGCTCGACGCAGAGCGCGACGACGAGATCGAGCGCCTCAAGGCGCAGGGCGACCCCGATGCCGCCGGCGAGTTCGGCGACGACGAGGTCCTTTCGGCCGACGAGGTCCGCATGGGCATCGCCGACCTCGAGGAGGAGTACGCGGAGGAGAAGAAGCTCCGCCAGGACGCCTTCGACAAGTTCATGCAGCTCGAGGAGCGCGAGCTCATCTCCGACGAGTCGCTCTTCACCGAGATGAAGCGCTACTACTCCATCTACTTCAAGGGCGGCATGGGCGCCGAGGCCATCCGCGACCTCCTTCGCGGCATCGACCTGGGCGAGGAGGCCGAGCGCCTTCGTTCCATCGTCGCGTCCGACGATGCCCAGAAGCAGAAGAAGGAGCGCGCGGTCAAGCGCCTCGAGATCGTCGACGCCTTCCTGAAGGGCGGCAACGACCCCGCCAACATGATCCTGGACGTCATTCCGGTCATCCCGCCCGACCTGCGCCCCATGGTGCAGCTCGACGGCGGCCGTTTTGCGGCGTCCGACCTCAACGACCTCTACCGCCGCGTCATCAACCGCAACAACCGCCTCAAGCGCCTGCTTGATCTGGACGCTCCCGCGATCATCGTCAACAACGAGAAGCGCATGCTCCAGGAGTCGGTGGACGCCCTCTTCGACAACGGTCGCCGTGGTCGCCCGGTCACGGGCCGTGGCGGCAGGCCGCTCAAGTCCCTCGCCGAGTCCCTCAAGGGCAAGCAGGGCCGCTTCCGTCAGAACCTGCTGGGCAAGCGCGTCGACTACTCCGGCCGTTCGGTCATCGTCGTCGACCCGCGCCTGCAGCTCCACCAGTGCGGCCTCCCCTCCGCGATGGCGCTCGAGCTCTTCAAGCCGTTCGTCATGCGTCGCCTCGTCGAGCTCGGCAAGGTGGAGAACATCAAGGGTGCCAAGCGCGCCATCGACCGCGGCATGCCCGTGGTCTGGGACGTCCTGGACGAGGTCATCAAGGGCCGCCTGGTCCTGCTCAACCGCGCACCTACGCTGCACCGCCTGTCCATCCAGGCGTTCGAGCCGGTGCTCGTCGAGGGCAAGGCCATCCACCTGCACCCGCTCGTCTGCGCGCCGTTCAACGCAGACTTCGACGGCGACCAGATGTCCGTGCACGTGCCCCTGTCCACGCAGGCCCAGACCGAGGCCCGCGTCCTGATGCTCTCGAGCAACAACCTCCGCTCGCCGGCGTCGGGCAAGGTCCTCACCGTGCCGTCCCAGGACATGGTCTTCGGCGTGTACTTCCTCACCACCGAGAAGAACGACGACCAGCCCTCCATCCACACCTTCGCGAGCTTCGAGGACGCCCTCGCGGCGTTCGACAGCATGGGCGACCTCGACATCCAGGGCAAGATCACCGTCCGCGTCAAGCCGGAGCAGGCCAACGTCGTCGACGGCGACAAGCGCTACTTCCGCATCGTCGACGGCTGGGGCAAGTTCGAGGACCTCGACCTCACGAACGGCTCCGCGCGCTTCGAGACCACCATTGGCCGCGTCATCTTCAACAAGTGCCTGCCTGACGACTATCCGTTCATGAACTACAAGATGGTCAAGGGCGACATCTCCAAGCTCGTCAACGACTGCTGCGACCGCTACAGCACCGCGAAGGTCGAGCCGATCCTGGACGCCATCAAGGCGACCGGCTTCCACTACGCCACCCGCGCCGGCCTGACCATCTCCGTCTGGGACGCAACCATCCCGCAGGACAAGCCGCAGATCCTTGCGGAAGCGCAGGAGCGAGTCGACACCATCAACGAGTACTACGAGGACGGCTTCCTGTCCGAGCAGGAGCGCCACGTCGAGGTCGTCAACGCCTGGACGGAGTGCACCGACAAGCTCTCCGCCGAGATGCTCGCCGGCTTCAACGAGGACAACCCCATCTTCATGATGGCCGACTCCGGCGCCCGTGGCTCCAAGACCCAGCTGCGTCAGGTCGCAGGCATGCGTGGCCTCATGGCAGACATGTCCGGCGACACGATCGACCTCCCCATCAAGTCCAACTTCCGCGAGGGCCTCGAGCCGCTGGAGTACTTCATCTCCACGTACGGCGCCCGCAAGGGCCTCGTCGACACGGCGTCCCACACGTCCGACTCCGGCTACCTCACCCGTCGTCTCGTCGACGTCGCACAGGACGTCATCGTGCGCGAGGAGGACTGCGGAACGGACGAGGCCGTCACGTACGACATCATCAAGCCGGGCGAGACCGACGTCGACCTCGACCTCATCGGCCGCTGCACGCTGCATGACGTCGTGAACCCCACGACGGGCGAGGTCATCATCGCCGCGGGCGACTACGTCGAGTCCAAGGCGCAGCTCCAGCAGATGGTGGAGGCCGGCCTCAAGAAGGTCGAGCTCCGCGCCCTGCTCACCTGCAAGTCCAAGTACGGCGTCTGCCAGCGCTGCTATGGCTGGGACCTCTCTACGCGTCGTCCCGTCAACATCGGCACCTCCGTCGGCGTCATCGCCGCGCAGTCCATCGGCGAGCCGGGCACCCAGCTCACCATGCGTACGATTCACTCCGGCGGCGTCGCGGGCGCCGACGACATCACGCAGGGCCTCCCGACGGTCGCCCGCATGTTCGACGTCGTCGGCAACGTTAACGAGAAGATCCTCGGCCGTGAGGCAGACCTCGCTCCCTACTCCGGCATCCTCTCGATCACGCCCGAGCAGACCGAGTACCTCATCCGCATCCTCGATGCGGACGACCGCTCCAGGATTCTCGTCGAGTGGCGCGTCCCCGCGTCCGTGCGCTTCATGCCGGGCTTTGAGGACGGCGTCGAGGTTCGCGCCGGCGACCAGATCACCCGCGGCTTCGTCAACTTCCGTAAGCTCCGCAGCCTGACGGACATCGAGTCCACCATGCACACCTTCGTGAAGTCGGTCAAGGACGTCTACACGTCCCAGGGCGTCGACCTCAACGACAAGCACATCGAGGTCATCGCCCGACAGATGCTCCGTCGCGTCCAGGTCACCAACCCCGGCGACTCCACGTACCTCCTCGGCCAGTACGTCGACCGCTACGTGTTCGCGGACACCGTCCGCAACATCGCGCTCGCCGGCGGCACCCCGCCCGAGGCAGAGCCCGTCATCCTCGGCACCCTCAAGGTCGCGAGCTCCATCGACTCCTGGCTGTCCTCCGCGTCGTTCATCCGCACGGCTGGCGTCCTCACGGAGTCTGCCATCAAGGGCGAGGTCGACCACCTGCTCGACCTCAAGTCCAACGTCATCGTCGGCAAGAAGATCCCGGCGGGCACCGGTCTTCGCGCATACGACGACGTCAAGCTCACCTACCACGGCAAGCGCATCGACGGACCCACCTCGCCCATGGCGAAGTCGCTTCCCGAGTGGGCTCCCGAGGAGCTCAAGGGCATCGAGGAGCAGCTTCCCAAGCAGCTCGACTGGATCGGCGACGACTACGGCTACGGTGGCGTCTACTCCAAGAACGGCCGCACCCTGTCTTCCGAGGACGCGAAGCTCTACCTCTTCGACGACCTCGGCGTGTCGCAGCGCTGGACCAACAAGTTCAGCGAGGTCGGCATCGAGACCGTGGGCGACCTCATCGGCAAGACCGAGGATGACCTGCTCCGCATCGACGGCATCGGCGCCAAGGCGATCGAGGAGCTCCGCGACGGCCTCGAGGCCCGCAACCTCCTCTACATCCTCGAGCCCGACGAGGACGAGGCGGACAGCGAGGACCTCTCCCAGCTGCTCAACATGGTCTTCTCGCCCGACGCCGACAGCGACATCATGCTCGGCACGGCCGCGCCGTCCAAGCACCAGTCCTTCGACGACGAGCTCATCGGCGGTTCCTCCAAAGACGAGCAGGAGGATAGCTCCGAGTCCCAGGTCATCAACGAGGACCTCGGTTCCCTCCACGACCTGCTTTCCCAGGTCGAGAAGAACGAGTCCTCCGACTCCGAGGAGTAACGCCTAGGCTCGCGCGGCACCCGCCCGCGACATAGTTGCCAGTCAGGCCCCCGGCTCAGCAAAGAGTCGGGGGCCTTTGTCATACCTGCGCGCAATTGGGTATCACTTGCCATAGGCAACGTTCGGCGGCGCGCCCGTGGCGCGCCGCGGGTCGCGAAGGGGTGGTGTCGTTATGGAAGTCAAGTTCACGCGCTCTAAGTGGGGGACCATCCTCTGGGGCGTCGCCAGCGCCGTCCTGGGCATTTTCATGTTCGTCAACCCGGGCGCCACGGCAAAGGGCGTCACGGTCTTCTTCGGCTGGGTGCTCACCGTCGCGGGCGTAATCGCGCTCATCGGGGCGTTCACGCACTGGAGCATCGTCCTCTCCACGTTGGATCTCTATGCCGGAGCCCTTTCGCTCCTGTTCGGCATGCTCATCCTGGCGTGGCCGGAGTTCTTCGTCGCGTTCATCTTCGTGATGCTCGGCCTCTATGTCATCGCGGCCGGCTTCTCGACGCTCGCGGGGTCGAACGCCCTGCGGATACTGGGGGTAAAGGGCTCGGGCGCCGGCATAGCGCTCTCGGTCCTCTCCGTGATCCTTGGCATCCTCGTCATCATGTCGCCGTTCGCCATGGCGAGCTTCGCCATGTCCGTTGGCGGCATCGCGCTCATCTACACGGGCCTGGTGCACATAGCGCAGGGCATCAAGATGCCGGGTAAGGGCAACTAGAGCCGCGCACCGAACGCCTTGGCTCTGAGGCCGCGGCGTCCGCGAGGGTCGCCGCACGGAAGACTCTGCCATGGGGGTACCGGCCGTCGCCGGCACCCCCTTTTTTCAGGACGACCATCATGCGCCGTGGCATCCCACAATTTCGCGAGTGGTTCCCACGCGACGGTCCTTCGTATCGATAATGGGTAAGAAACATAATGTCATAGGTCCACTGAGCTTTATGCGAAGGGCGGACCGCGTATACACACTCTGTCGGAAGGATGAGTCATGGCACGCGTGTTCATCAGTCCCAGCAAGTACGTCCAGGGTCCCGGGGAGTTGTCCAAGCTTGGCAGCTACGTGGCAAGCTACGGCAAGAAGGCCTTGGTCGTCATTTCCGCGGGTGGCATCCGTCGCTCCGGTGACGTGGTGAGTAAGAGCTTTGCCGATGCCAATGTCGCGTTTGACTTCGACGAGTTCAACGGCGAGTGCTCGCAGGACGAGATCGACCGTCTTGTGGGCGACGCGCGCGAGAAGGGCGCGGACGTCGTCGTAGGCATTGGCGGCGGCAAGATCTTCGACACCGCGAAGGCCGTCGCAAACGCCGTGGACGCTCCCGTGATCGTGGTCCCGACGATCGCCGCGACCGATGCGCCGTGCTCCGCGCTCTCCGTCGTCTATACGGATGACGGCCAGTTCAAGGAGTACCAGTTCTTCAAGGCGAACCCGAACCTGGTGCTCATGGACACCGACGTCATCAGCAAGAGCCCCGTGCGTCTGACCGTGAGCGGCATGGGCGACGCGCTGGCAACGTACTTCGAGGCGCGTGCATGCAAGCGCTCCGACGCCACCACCTGCGCCGGCGACAAGGTGACCTCTGCGGCCATGGCCCTCGCGCGCCTGTGCTACGACACGCTGATGTCCGACGGCGTCAAGGCGAAGATCGCGCTGGAGGCCGGCGCGTGCACCGAGTCCGTCGAGAAGATCATCGAGGCCAACACGCTGCTATCCGGCCTTGGCTTCGAGTCGGCCGGCCTTGCTGCGGCGCACGCCATCCACAACGGCCTTACCGCGATGCCCGAGACGCACGCGTTCTACCACGGCGAGAAGGTCGCGTTTGGCACGCTGTCCCAGCTGGTGCTGGAGGATGCCGACGAGCTTCCCGAGGTGCTGGACTTCTGCGTGCAGCTGGGCCTGCCAGTCACGTTTGAGCAGCTCGGCGTTAAGGACGCGAGCTACGACCGCGTGCTTGAGGTGGCGAAGCTCGCGTGTGCGCCGAACGACACCCTGCACAACATGCCGTTCGAGGTGACGCCGGAGAAGGTCGCGAACGCGATGCTCGCGGCCGACGCGCTGGGCAGAAACGAGCTCGAGGCGTACGAGTAGCTTCAGGACCACGGTGGACCGCGGGATGCCACGGACGTGCGGCTGACGCAGGCCCCAGGTCGCCCGCTACAAAAGAACCCTCCCTGCCGTTTTGGCAGGGAGGGTTCTGTCGTACCATCCCAAATTCCTGGCAGGTCGGGAGCGTGGCGGAGTATACTTGTGTAGACATTATGAAATGTGACTAAATTAGTGTCTATACAGATGTTTTGGCATGACCTTGCGCATCGCGCCGGTCCGGGTCGGAAAGGGGAATCCGTTGGACAGGAACAGCAGAATCTGCATCGTTGGTGGAGGCCCCGCCGGGCTCTCGCTTGCCATGTACCTCGAGAAGAACGGGTTTGACGACTACACCATCTTCGAGCGCAGCGGGCGCGTGGGCGGCAAGGCGTTCAGCCCGCTCATGAAGGTGAAGAACCGCAAGGGCCAGTGGGAGGACCGCACCATCGAGATGGGCGCGGTCATGGGCTGCGACACGTACTTCGCCGTGCACGAGTGCGAGGAGTTTGGCCACACGTCCCACGCCGACGGCCCGCAGATGGGCCGTCGCTTCATGAACACTGACGGCACCCCCATCAAGGAGAGCAAGCTCGGGCTGCTCAAGAAGGTCATGAAGATGCGCAAGCTCAACCACCTGCTTGCGACCAAGTACAAGGGCTACGACGTCAACGGACACCGCGGCGTGGCACAGGGCCGCTACGAGGGACCATGTCCTTCTCCCAAGATGAAGCTGGCGCACATCGAGGGCGCGAACCCGAACCTGAAGGACCTGAGCATGCCGTTCAGCGAGTTCCTGAAGCTGAACGACTGCGAGGACGCCGAGCTCGTGTGGAAGGGGCCGTTCACGAGCTTTGGCTACGGCTACTTCGACGAGATTCCCGCCGCGTACGTCCTGAAGTACCTGGACGCATTCACCGTGAAGCAGTTCCTTTCCACCGGCAGGCTCTGGACGTGGAAGAACGGCACCAACTCGATCTGGACCGGCGTCAACAGCGCGCTGCGCCACCCGGCAAACCTCAACAGCGAGGTCACGGCCGTGCGTCGCACGGATGACCATGTGTACGTGCGCGTGAACGGCGGCGCGGAGCAGGAGTTTGACAAGCTGGTCATCTGCACGCCGCTCGAGATGTTCACGGCCTACGGTGACGCGACGGAGCAGGAGCGCGAGCTCTTTGGCAAGATCCAGCACAAGGAGTACTTCACCATGGCCGTGCGCACGGAGGAGGAGAAGAGCCCCGACATCAGCTACTACTACTTTGCCAACATGACGCCCGAGACCCGCGGCCACCTTATGGTGTTCTACCACCGCTGGCCGGACGCGGGCGCGCAGCCGCTGGTGACGTTCACGCTGCGCAACCACGAGGGTGCGGAGGACGTGCCGTTTGAGGAGGCGCGCGACACCACGCTTTCCGACATGGCGAAGTCGGGCCTGCCCGTCATGAAGACGGAGCGCATCGACGATTGGTACTACTTCCCGCATGTGAGCTCGGCGGACTACGCCGACGGCTGGTACGACAAGGTCGAGGCCCTGCAGGGCGAGCGCAACACGTACTTTGCGGGCGAGGTCATGTCGTTTGGCGACATGGAGGAGACTGCGGAGTACTCGCGCGATCTGGTGCGCCGCTTCTTCCACTAGCCTTGCGGCCATCTTGCGAATGGCCGTCGGGTGGCGCGCGAATCTCTGCCTGCGCCTGCGCCTGCACCTGAGCCTGAGCCGCCTGCCGCGTGTGCGGCGGGCGGCTTTTGCGTGGCGCCGCGTGCCGCGAGGGGGCCGCGAGCCTCGCGGGTGCCCGCGCCGCTATACTAGGGTGATGCCCGCCCGACAGGCGTGGCCCGCCCAGAGGGGGCGGCCGCGCGGCGACGCCCGCGGGCAAGCCGAAAGGAGCCGCATGGCAGAGTCTCACGTGACGACAGACTGCGGGTGCAAGATCGCGGACGACGACACCCTGCGTGCGCACCTCGCCAACGACGACGTGGTCTACAGCGCGACGCAGATCTTCGACGCGCTTTCCGATTCCACGCGCTTCCAGATACTGGGCGTGCTCGTCCTGGGCGAGAAGAGCGTATCCGACCTGCAGGAAGTCTGCCATGTGTCCCAATCCGCCATTTCGCACCAGCTTAGGCTCCTGCGCGACCGCGGCCTTGTGAACGCGCGCCGCGACGGGCAGCGCATGATCTACTCGCTTGCGGACGAGCACGTGGAGCAGCTGCTGCGCGTGGGCCTGTCGCATGCAGCGGAGGACGCGCGGCCTGAGTAGGGCGGCGGCGCTTGTCGCCGTGTGGCCGCGCTGCCGGCGCGGTCGTGTACGGAAGGGACTGCCACGGGCGAGAGGCGCGGTTCTTCTCGTCCGCCCTGCGCTGTCGCCACGAGCGAATGTGCACGGAGCGTGAAAAAGGGATACGCCCGGCACCGTGGCGTTTTGACATCTGCTGTTCAAGAGATTAAAGTTCACCATTGCGTCAAATTGCGCTAGGAGTCTGTCTGTATCCGCTGCAGGGTGGCCTTCCAGGGCAAAGTCGCAGGTATCTGTCCCCAACAATCCGAGGTAACGGTGCTGCGTTGCCTCTGATACATAGGTGCTCGCGCACCAAATTCCGTTTGATCCTATTAAGGAGAGAAGCTTTGCCTACTATCAACCAGCTCGTCCGTCAGGGTCGCGTCTCGCACAAGGCCAAGTCCAAGAACGCCGCCCTCCAGCACAACCCCCAGAAGCGTGGCGTCTGCACCCGCGTGTTCACCACGACCCCCAAGAAGCCTAACTCCGCGCTTCGTAAGGTCGCGCGTGTCCGCCTGGTCAACGGCATCGAGGTCACCGCTTACATCCCGGGCGAGGGTCACAACCTGCAGGAGCACTCCATCGTCCTGATCCGTGGCGGCCGTGTTCGCGACCTGCCTGGTGTCCGTTACAAGATTATCCGCGGCGCCTATGACTGCGCGGCAGTTCAGGACCGCAAGAAGGCTCGTTCCCGCTACGGCGCGAAGCGCCCCAAGAACTAGCCGCAAGGTCCCATCTGAATTAGCTACGAGTTTTTAGGAGATACAACATGCCGCGTCGTGCAGCAGCAGTCCGTCGTGAGGTCCAGCCGGACGCCGTTTACAACAACCGTCTCGTGACCCAGCTCATCAACAAGGTCCTCCTGGATGGCAAGAAGGCCACCGCCGAGCGCATCGTCTACGGTGCCTTCGACATGGTCAAGGAGAAGACCGACAGCGATCCTCTGGCCACCTTCAAGAAGGCCATGGACAACGTCCGCCCGACCCTCGAGGTCAAGCCCAAGCGCGTTGGTGGCGCCACCTACCAGGTTCCTATGGAGGTCAACTCCCGTCGCGCGACGACCCTCGCCATCCGCTGGATCGTCAACTTCAGCCGCGCCCGCAAGGAGAAGACCATGGCGGAGCGCCTCGCCAACGAGATCATGGATGCGGCCAACGGCGTTGGCGCTTCCGTGAAGCGTCGTGAGGACCTCTTCAAGATGGCCGAGGCCAACCGCGCGTTCTCGCACTATCGCTTCTAGTCCAGGGGAGTAGCGACACATGGCAAAAGTTAAGTACAAGCTCGAAGACCTTCGTAACATCGGCATCATGGCCCACATCGATGCCGGTAAGACGACTACCACCGAGCGAATCCTGTACTACACCGGCAAGACCCACAAGATCGGCGAGGTCCACGACGGTGCAGCCACCATGGACTGGATGGTTCAGGAGCAGGAGCGTGGCGTGACCATCACCTCCGCCGCGACCACTTGCTTCTGGAAGGACCACGTCATCCAGATCATCGACACCCCGGGTCACGTTGACTTCACTGCAGAGGTCGAGCGCTGCCTGCGCGTCCTCGACGGTGCCGTCGCGGTCTTCGACGCCGTCGCCGGCGTCCAGCCGCAGTCCGAGACCGTCTGGCGTCAGGCTGCCAACTACAACGTCCCGCGCATCGCCTTCATCAACAAGTACGACCGCGTCGGCGCCGACTTCTTCCACGCCATCGACACCATGAAGGACCGCCTTGGCGCCAACGCCGTGGCTGCGCAGGTCCCCATGGGCTCCGAGTCCAACTTCTGGGGTCTCATCGACCTCGTCACCAACACCGCTTGGGACTTCAAGGAAGACGCAAAGGGCATGATCTACCCCGAGCCCATGGACGAGATTCCTGACGAGTTCAAGGACGTCGCAGCCGAGAAGCGCGAGGAGCTCCTGGACGCAGCCTCCAACTACGACGACGACCTGATGGAGAAGATCCTCATGGAGGAGGAGATTCCCGTCGATCAGCTGAAGGCCGCCATCCGCAAGGGTGTCATCGCCAACGAGCTCAACCCCGTCTTCGTGGGCTCCGCCTACAAGAACAAGGGCATCCAGGAGCTGCTGGACGCCGTCGTCGACTACCTGCCGAGCCCGCTCGACGTCAAGGAGATCGACGGCAAGAACCTCGAGGGCGAGGACGAGGTCCGTCACGCGGACTTCAAGGAGCCCTTCTCGGCCCTTGCCTTCAAGATCATGACCGACCCCTTCGTCGGCAAGCTCACCTACATCCGCGTGTACTCCGGTCAGGCGGAGGCGGGCAGCTACGTCTACAACTCCGTCAAGGACAACCGCGAGCGCCTTGGCCGCATCCTCGAGATGAACGCGAACGACCGTGTCGACCGTGAGGAGTGCTCCGCCGGTGACATCGTCGCCTGCGTCGGCCTGAAGAACACCTCCACCGGCGACACCCTCTGCGACGAGAAGCACCCCATCGTGCTCGAGTCCATCGACTTCGCCGACCCCGTCATCGACGTCGCCGTCGAGCCGAAGTCCAAGGCCGAGCAGGACAAGATGTCCGTTGGCCTTGCTAAGCTCGCCGAGGAGGACCCGACCTTCCGCGTCCACACCGACCACGAGACCGGCCAGACCATCATCGCCGGCATGGGCGAGCTGCACCTCGAGATCATCGTCGACCGCCTGCGTCGCGAGTTCCACGTCGACTGCAACGTCGGTAAGCCGCAGGTTGCCTACCGCGAGACCGCCGGTCACGCCGTCCAGCACGTCCAGGGCAAGTTCGTCCGTCAGTCCGGCGGCCGCGGCCAGTACGGCGACGCCATCATCGACCTCGAGCCGATGGAGCCGGGCTTTGGCTACGAGTTCGTCGACGGTACCGTCGGTGGCTCCGTCCCCAAGGAGTACATCCCCTCTGTCGACAAGGGCATCCAGGAGGCGCTGGAGTCCGGCGTCATCGCGGGCTACCCCGTCCAGGACATCAAGGTCACCCTGGTCGACGGCTCCTACCACGAGGTCGACTCCTCCGAGGCGGCCTTCAAGATCGCCGGCTCCATGGCGATCAAGAACGCCCTTCAGCAGTCCGACCCCGTTCTTCTCGAGCCCGTCGAGGAGGTTACCGTCGAGACGCCCGAGCAGTACATGGGCGACGTCATGGGCAACCTCTCCGGCCGTCGCGGCAAGATCGAGGGCATGGAGGACCGTGCCAACACCAAGCTCATCCGCGCCAAGGTGCCCCTGGGCGAGATGTTTGGTTATGCAACCGACCTGCGCTCCCAGACGCAGGGCCGCGCGTCCTACACCATGCAGTTCTCCAGCTACGAGCCCGTCCCGAAGAACATCAAGGACGAGATCGTCGCAAAGAGTGGCGTCAACGCCTAAGTTAAGTAGCCAACGGTAGCTCAGGCTGCCATTTGATGGAGGTATAAGAAGTGTCAAGCCAGAAGATCAGGATCCGCCTCAAGGGCTACGATCACGAGGTCGTTGACCAGTCCGCGAAGCTCATCGTCGACACCGCCCAGAAGACCGGTGCCCGCGTCTCTGGTCCTATCCCCCTGCCGACCGAGCGCAACCTCTACACGGTCATTCGCTCGCCGCACAAGGACAAGGACTCCCGCGAGGAGTTCGAGATGCGCACCCACAAGCGCCTCATCGACATCCTCGATCCCAGCTCCTCGACCGTCGATTCGCTCATGCGCCTCGACCTTCCCGCTGGCGTCGACATCGAGATCAAGCTCTAAGCGCTAGCGACTCGATACGCTGACAGGCCCCGTCACTCCTGTGAGTGGCGGGGCTTTCGCGTTCGTTGAGGCCGCTGCGAAGACGAAGGTTCCGGGCGTGAAGGCGCAAATGCTCAAGCGACGTCGTTTGAGCCCGGGCGGCGTCGTTTGGGGGGAAGTCGCCCCACCGCCCGAGGCTCGTGTCCACATCGGTAGCTATCCCAGCAGCTGCGCCCGTAGGTCGTCTGAACGTTGAGCGAACAATCCGGTGCGAAGCGGTGGCGTGACGCCGAGCGGGGGAGCGACCCGCTGCCTTACGATGTTGTCATACTCCATTGCAACCATCTCGGTAGGCCATGCCAGGTCAGCAAGCAGATATGGCGTTCGCAGGTAGCGCCCCCACGATTCCGCAAGGTCTATGCGATGGTTCGCGACGCACGTGGGAAGCCCATGGCCGCCAAGTCTTGCCGGGAGCGTGAGGAGAAGCGCAAGGGAGGTCTCCGCGGGCGACCTAAACCCCTCAACCGCGTACGACAGGGTCTTTCGTGCCCGGCAAGCCCCGCGGGCCCCGGCGCTCTTCGATAAGTACTGCGCCAGAAGACCCAGGCTGGTCAATGGCGGGCGCGCGGGGACGAATGCCCGCATTGGTTCAGAGAGTACCCTCCCGCGATTTCGCATGCATACGAGGCAAGCCTCGGCAAGGATAGAACTGTGGCCATCTGCAGATAGGTGAACTCTGGCGTGGAAAGCCTGACCGACGGCTCGATCGTGACGAACGATCGCTCGGGAATCTGGCGCATCCAGACGTGATTGCGAATCTGCTTGCCATAGAGCCGGTCGGAGTCTTTCTCCACAATGATGTCGACGGGCCTCGGAAGTGCGCGGAGCGCCGTCGTCGACAGTATTCCCTGCGAGAAGAGCGCGCGGTACGAATGGGGGAGGTTCACGGGACGAGAGTCCGCTATGCGAGGACGGCGCACATAGTCTCGTGCACGCGTGCTCCTCCAGAGCGACTGCGCCGAGCTGTGACAAATGTAGACGGGCATGCGCACCTCCGTTCGTCGCGGTTTTGACGGGATCGTTCGTAGTGGCGCCACATCATGCCACACGGCACTTGCAGAGACTTCGCATCCGTATTGCGCAAAACTTTCCGCATCGCGACAAGCGAGACATCTGGTGCCGCTGGCGATAAGCAAGACGGCTGGTGCCATGGCAACCGCTGCTTTCGTGCCAGCTATCGCGAATTCTCGGTGTTGCACCCGAGCGGCAGCCGACGCCATTCTCGCCTTCTGGCCTGCGATTTTTGCAGGGATTGTGGCGCAAAAAATGTGGATGCTTACCACGGTCCCGAGCGTGTACACTAGTCAGGCTGTGTTTTTATGGCTCATGCCGTCCAAATCGCTCGTCCCCGACCTGTGAGGGGGCGCCTGCCCGCGAGGCGGCGACATGTCCGCACGGCACTCGTTGGATGTGGTCCGCTGGGGAGAGTCGCAGGATGCGTCTCTAAGGTCCCATGACCACCGAAGGAAAGGACCAGGAATGGTCAACACTATCCTCGGCCGCAAGCTCGGGATGACGCAGGTGTGGGATGAGGACGACAACGTCGTGCCCGTCACCGTCGTCCTCGCTGGCCCCTGCACCGTCTCGCAGGTCAAGACGAAGGCAACTGACGGCTATGACGCCGTCCAGATTGGCTTCGGAGACATCTCCGCAAAGCACGTGAACAAGCCCATGGCCGGCCACTTTGCCGCCGCAGGCGTCGAGCCCATGCGCTACCTGCGCGAGGTTCGTGTCGCCGAGGGCGAGGAGCACGCCACTGGCGAGAAGGTCACCGTCGCCGACTTCGCAGACGTCCAGACCGTCGACGTCACCGGCACCTCCAAGGGCAAGGGCTTCCAGGGCACCATCAAGCGCTGGAACTTCTCCCGCGGCCCCATGGCCCACGGTTCCCGCAACCAGCGCGAGCCGGGCTCCATCGGCCAGTGCGCCTACCCCGCGCGCGTCCGCAAGGGCCTGCACATGGCTGGCCACATGGGCAACGAGCGTGTCACCGTCAAGAACCTGAAGCTCGTTCGTGTCGACGCCGAGCAGAACCTCATGCTCATCAAGGGCGCTGTCCCCGGCGGCAAGAACGCTCTCGTTTCGATCCGCATGGCCTAAGGGCCCGTTCGTAATCACACCCTAAGGCTAACAAGGAGGACTAATGTCCAAGATCGAAGTTAAGAACGTGGAGGGGAAGGCGGCCGGCGAGGTCGAGCTTTCCTCCGACGTCTTCGGCATTGAGCCGAACATCCCCGTGGTGCACCAGGTCGTCGTGGCCTACGAGGCCTCCCTGCGTCAGGGCACCCACTCCGTCAAGAACCGCCACGAGGTCTCCGGCGGCGGCGTCAAGCCTTGGCGCCAGAAGGGCACCGGTCGTGCCCGCCAGGGCTCCATCCGCGCTGGCCAGTGGGTCGGCGGCGGCGTCATCTTCGGGCCCCAGGTCCGCAGCCACGCCAAGCGCGCCAACAACAAGGAGAAGAAGCTCGCCATGCGCTCCGTGCTCTCCGGCAAGCTCGCTGACGGCGAGCTCGTGCTCGTGGACGAGCTGAAGTTCGAGGCCCCCAAGACCAAGCAGGCCGTCGCTCTTCTGAGCGCCCTTGCCCTCGACGGCAAGCGCGTGACCGTCGTCGTCGACGACGAGGACATCAACACCTACCTCGCCTTCAGGAACCTTCCGAAGGTCAACGTGATCGGTGTCTCCGAGTCCAACACCCGCAACCTGCTCGACAATGGCGCCCTCGTCATGTCCACCGCGGTTGCCAAGCAGCTCGAGGAGGTGCTCGCGTAATGAACTCCATCTATAACGTCATCATCCGCCCGGTCGTCTCCGAGCGTTCGTTCGACCTGATGTCCCAGGGCAAGTACACCTTCGAGGTTGCCGCCAAGGCTCCGAAGGAGGAGATTGCCGACGCAGTCGAGAAGCTCTTCAACGTTCACGTCCTCAAGGTCAACACCATGTGGGTGAAGCCGAAGAACAAGCGCGTCCGCTACGTCACCGGCAAGACCCGCACCTGGAAGAAGGCCGTCGTCACCGTCGCCGAGGGTGAGCAGATCGAGGTCTTCGCCAACCAGCAGGCATCTGCTGAGGAGTAAGTGGTTTTTCGCCCGCGCCTCCCAGGAGGCCGGGCTTTCATGCCGCGCATGATGGATACGCGCGGTACCGTGGTAATCCGGTGTCGGCGTGCCATTCCCGGGCACACCGGCCAACGGACAAGAAAGGGAAGCAGTAATGGCAGTTAGACATCTGAAGGCAACGAGCGCCGGCAGGCGTTGGCAGACCATCTCCGACTTCGCGGAGATCACTACCGACAAGCCCGAGAAGTCCCTCCTCGAGCCCCTGCCCAAGAAGGCCGGCCGCAACAACAACGGCCGCATCACCACCCGTCACCAGGGTGGCGGCGTGAAGCGCCAGTACCGCAAGATCGACTTCAAGCGTCAGAAGGACGACGTGCCGGCCAAGGTCGCGACCATCGAGTACGACCCGAACCGCACCGCGAACATCGCCCTGCTCCACTACGTCGACGGCGCCAAGGCCTACATCCTGGCCCCCGAGGGCCTGCACGTGGGCGACGTGGTCGTCTCTGGCACCAAGGACGTCGACATCAAGCCGGGTAACTGCACGGTTCTCTCCGAGATCCCCGTCGGTACCCTGCTGCACAACGTCGAGTTCCAGCCTGGCAAGGGCGCCGCGATGGCTCGTTCCGCCGGCACCTCCGTCCAGCTCATGGGTAAGGACAACGGCTATGCGGCGCTCCGCATGCCCTCCGGCGAGCTTCGCCGCGTCCTTCTCACCTGCCGTGCCACCATCGGCGTAGTGGGCAACGCCGAGCACGGCAACATCGTGATCGGCAAGGCCGGTCGTCACCGTCACATGAACGTGCGCCCGACCGTCCGTGGTACCGTCATGAACCCCGTCGACCACCCGCACGGCGGCGGCGAGGGCAAGAACCACACCTCCGGTCGTCCCTCCGTTACGCCTTGGGGCAAGCCGACCAAGGGCTTCAAGACCCGCGACCCGAAGAAGGCCTCGAACCGCCTCATCATCCGTCGTCGCAACAAGAAGTAACCGGAACACGAACATTAGGAGATTCCAAGAATGAGCAGAAGTCTCAAGAAGGGCCCGTTTGTGGAGACTCGCCTCCTTGCGCGTGTCGCCGCGATGAACGAGGCTGGCAAGAAGGAGGTCGTGAAGACCTGGTCGCGTTCCTCCACCATCTTCCCCGAGATGGTCGGTCACACGATCGCCGTCCACGACGGCCGCAAGCATGTCCCCGTATACGTTACCGAGTCCATGGTCGGTCACAAGCTGGGCGAGTTCGCCCCCACCCGCACCTTCCGTGGTCACAAGCAGGCTTAACAGGGGGTATGGAGTAAATGGCTAACAACAACGAGGTCAAGGCCACCGCTAAGTACGTGCGCATGGCGCCGCGCAAGGTGCGCATGGTCGTCGACCAGATTCGCAACAAGTCCGTGGAGCAGGCGCTCGAGCTTCTCCAGTTCTCGACCCGCGCGGCCGCTGAGCCCGTCGCGAAGGTTCTCCGCTCCGCGGTGGCCAACGCCGAGAACAACAACAACCTTCGTTCCGACAACCTCGTGATCAAGGCTGCCTACGTGGACGAGGGCCCGACCCTGAAGCGCATCCGCCCGCGTGCCAAGGGCTCCGCTTCGCGCATCAACAAGCGCACCAGCCACATCACCGTCGTCGTTGCACCTCGAAAGGAGGCGTAGGGGAAGTATGGGTCAGAAAGTACAGCCTACCGGCTTCCGTCTCGGCATCACCGAGGAGTGGCGTTCCCGTTGGTACGCCGATAAGAAGGACTACGCCAAGAACCTTGGCAACGATATGCAGATCCGCAAGTTCCTCGAGAAGAAGCTTGCGAGCGCAGCGCTGTCCCGCGTCGACATCGAGCGCGCCGGCGACAAGGTCAAGGTCATCATCTACACCGCCCGTCCGGGCATCGTGATCGGCAAGAAGGGCTCCGAGATCGACGCCCTGCGTGCCGAGCTCGAGAAGATGGCCGGCGTCTCCAAGGGCAACATCTCCGTCGACGTCATCGAGATCAAGCGTCCGGAGCTCGACGCCCAGCTGGTGGCCCAGTCCATCGCCGAGCAGCTCGAGGGCCGCATCGCCTTCCGTCGTGCCGTCCGCAAGGCCATCCAGTCCGCCCGCAAGGCCGGTGCCAAGGGCATCCGCATCCAGTGCTCCGGCCGCCTGAACGGCGCCGAGATGGGCCGCCGCGAGTGGTCCCGCGAGGGTCGCGTGCCTCTGCACACCCTGCGTGCCAAGATCGGCTTCGGCGAGGCTACTGCCCGCACCACCATGGGTGCCTGCGGCGTTAAGGTTTGGATCTATCTCGGCGAGAAGATGCCTGGTCAGCCTGCGCCCAACCCGGCGCTTGAGGGCTCCAGCCGTCCCCGTCGCCGTAACGAGAGGAGGGGTCGCTAATGCTGGCTCCTAAGCGAGTCCTTCACCGTAAGGTACAGCGCGGCTCCATGAAGGGTCAGGCCAAGGGCAACACCGAGCTGCACTTTGGCAAGTGGGGTCTTGTTGCGCTCGAGCGTCACTGGATCACCAACCGTCAGATCGAGGCCGGCCGTGTCGCCATCGTCCGTCGCATGAAGCGTGGCGGCAAGATGTGGATCACCATCTTCCCCGACAAGCCGATCTCCAAGAAGCCGGCCGAGACCCGCATGGGTAAGGGTAAGGGCAACCCCGAGGAGTGGGTGGCCGTTGTCAAGCCGGGTCGCGTCATGTACGAGATCGACGGCGTCGACGAGGCAACCGCAAAGGCTGCGCTCCGTCTTGCTCAGTACAAGATGCCGATCAAGACCAAGATCATCACCCGCGCCGAGCAGGACGTGGAGGAGTAGTCAACATGAAGTACAAGGATATTCGAGAGCTCTCCGACGAGGAGCTTGCTCAGAAGCTCGAGGATGGCCGCGCAGAGCTGTTCAACCTTCGCTTCCAGATGGCTACCAGCCAGCTGGACAACACGGCCCGCGTCAGCGTCGTCAAGCGTGACATTGCCCGCATCCAGACCGAGATGCGCGCTCGTCAGATCGCAGCGGACAACGCCGCTGCGCAGAACTAGTCGCAGGAGATAAGAAATGGCAGATACCGAAAGCAGGAACGCACGTAAGGTCCGCACCGGTGAGGTCATCTCCCTCTCTGGCGACAAGACCGTCACCGTTCAGATCACCTACCGTAAGCACCACCCCAAGTACGGCAAGATGATGACCATCAGCAAGAAGCTCCACTGCCATGACGAGAAGAACGAGTGTGGCCTTGGCGACACCGTCCGCGTCATGGAGACCCGTCCCATGTCCAAGACCAAGCGCTGGCGTGTCGTGGAGATCGTGGAGAAGGCAAAGTAACGATCGTATTCACCCCGTCCGACAATGTGCGCGCACAAGCGCGCACCTCTTGCGGGCAGGTATGGAGGAACAGCAATGATCCAAATGGAGACCATGCTCAACGTCGCTGACAACAGTGGCGCTAAGCGCGTGAAGTGCATCAAGGTCATGGGTGGCTCCAAGCGCCGTTATGCTGGCCTCGCCGACGTCATCATGTGCGCCGTGCAGGAGGCTACGCCGGGCGGTTCTGTGAAGAAGGGCGATATCGTTCGTTGCGTTGTCGTCCGCACCACCAAGGAGACCCGCCGCAAGGACGGCAGCTACATCAAGTTCGACCAGAACGCCTGCGTCCTGGTCAACAAGGATGGCGAGCCCAAGGGCACCCGTATCTTCGGGCCTGTGGCACGCGAGCTGCGCGATCACAAGTACATGAAGATCGTCTCGCTCGCACCCGAGACGCTGTAGGGGAGTGAGAACGAATGGCAAAGATGAACGTTAAGAAGGGCGACCAGGTCGAGGTCCTGTCCGGCAAGGACAAGGGCAAGCGCGGCGAGGTCATCGTGGCCCTTCCCTCTGAGGGCAAGGTTGTCGTTCGTGGCGTTGCAGTCGTGAAGAAGGCTCAGCGCCCGACCCAGGCCAACCAGCAGGGCGGCATCGTCGAGAAGGAGGCCGCGATCGACGTGTCCAACGTCGCCCTCGTGTGCCCCACCTGCGGCAAGGCCACTCGCGTCGGCCACGCCGAGGAGGACGGCAAGAAGGTTCGCGTCTGCAAGAAGTGCGGCGCCAAGTTCTAGTCCTTCTCGCCAAGCGCGATTTCAAGGGACCCGTCTTCGGACGGGTCCCTTTTCTTTGTGACAAACGACTCTACGGGCGCCCTTGCGAAATAGGGGAGAAGGGCGGCCGGTGTCAGTGGATGCCGCCTCTGAAATAGTGTCTGATATGCGGAGATTTGCCGCAGACCAGTTCGTGCTGGAAATTTACCTCTCGAACACGTAATATTTGACCTTGCGTCTCTATGAACGGGATAGGTATGTCTCGGGAACGGGCGCACGGCTCCTGGTCACAGGGACCAGGAGGTGCGAGGACCAACCCCGCACTTAAAACCCCATGAGTGAGGAGTGCCACATGGCAGACAAGTACGTTCCTCGTCTTAAGGAGATGTACGTCTCCGAGATTCGCGACGAGCTGCAGAAGAAGTTCCAGTACCAGAACGTCAACCAGATTCCGAAGATCGAGAAGATCGTCGTGAACATGGGCGTTGGTGAGGCCGCGACCGATTCCAAGGCCATCGAGGGTGCCGTTTCCGACCTTCGCGCCATCACCGGCCAGCAGCCCATGGTCACCCACGCCCGCAAGTCCATCGCAACCTTCCACCTGCGTGAGGGCCAGGCCATCGGCGCCAAGGTTACCCTGCGTGGCGACCGCATGTACGAGTTCCTGGACCGCCTGATCTGCATCGCGATCCCTCGCATCCGCGACTTCCGCGGCATCAGCAGCAAGTCCTTCGACGGCCACGGCAACTTCTCCATGGGCGTCACCGAGCAGCTGATCTTCCCCGAGATCGACTTCGACAAGATCGATCACACCCGCGGCATGGACATCACCATCGTGACCACCGCCCCGACTGACGAGGAGGGCAGGGCGCTCATCGCGGCCTTCCACTTCCCGTTCAAGAAGGACTAGTCAATATAGTTTGTCAAACACCCCGGCGGGGTGCCGGGGTCTCTTCCTGAAGGAGGATTTGTGGCTAAGACATCGATGATCGTCAAGGCGAACCGCGAGCCGAAGTTTTCGACGCGCAAGCAGAACCGTTGCCAGCGCTGTGGCCGACCCCACTCCGTCTATCGCAAGTTCGGTCTCTGCCGTGTCTGCTTCCGCGAGATGGCGAGCAAGGGCGAGCTCCCTGGCGTCACCAAGGCTTCTTGGTAGCAAAGGGCTCTGGCGTTTAGGCATCCTTGCTACGGGCTTGGATGAACCAGACGCGCAGTTTCATCACTAACGAAGGAGAAGGAATCAATGAAGGTTACTGATCCCATCGCAGACATGCTGACGCGCATCCGCAACGCTAACTCTGCCGGCAAGTCCGAGGTCTCCATGCCCTCGAGCAAGGTCCTGGTTGAGATCGCTCGCGTCATCTGCGAGGAGGGCTACATCAAGAGCTACGAGGTCGAGGACACCAAGCCTCAGAAGACCCTCCACATCACGCTCAAGTATGGCGCCCGTCACGCCAAGGTCATCCGCGGCATCCGTCGCATCTCCAAGCTTGGCCTTCGCATCTACACCACCGCAGCTGAGATGCCGCGTGTCCAGGGTGGTCTCGGCACTGCCGTCATCTCCACCTCCAAGGGCATGATGTGCGACCGCGATGCTCGCAAGCTCGGCATCGGCGGCGAGGTCATCTGCTACATCTGGTAACCAACGGACGAATCTAGATAGGAGGAGACAATGTCTCGTATTGGTAAGAAGCCTGTCACGGTTCCCGCTGGTGTTACTGTGACCATCGATGGCACCACCGTTTCGGTCAAGGGCGGCAAGGGCGAGCTCACTCGCACCTTCTCCGACCTGGTGACCATCGCTCAGGAGGGTTCCGAGGTTCTCGTTACCCGCAACGACGAGTCCACTGAGTCGAACGCTCAGCAGGGTCTCACCCGTACCCTCATCCACAACATGGTGATCGGCGTCTCCGAGGGCTTCTCTAAGAAGCTCGAGCTGACCGGCGTCGGCTACCGTGCCGCTCTCAAGGGCACTGGTCTCGACCTCTCCCTCGGCTACTCTCACCCCGTCCTCGTCGATGCCCCCGAGGGCATCTCCTTCGAGGTCCCCGACAACACCCACATCGTTGTCAAGGGCATCTCCAAGGAGCAGGTCGGACAGGTTGCCGCCGAGGTCCGCGCCAAGCGCCCGCCCGAGCCTTACAAGGGCAAGGGCATCCACTACGAAGGCGAGCACATTCGTAGGAAGCTCGGCAAGGCTGGTAAGTAGTCTTCGCTAGGCCATAGATAAGACCATCACCCCGTCAGGTGATGGCGATTGAAGGAGAAGGTATGAACAAGAACCAGGCTAAGCGTGCGAGCCTTCAGCGCCGTAAGCGCCGCGTTCGCGCCAAGGTTTTCGGCACCGCTGAGCGTCCTCGTCTGAGCGTCCACCGTACCAACGCTCACATCTACGCCCAGGTCATCGACGACCAGGATGGCAAGACCATCTGCTCCGCCTCTACCCTGAGCCCCGAGTTCAAGGAGACCGGCAAGATCGGCTCCAACAAGGAGGCTGCGGAGTTCGTCGGCAAGCTCATCGGGGAGCGCGCCGTCGCGAAGGGTGTTACCGAGGTCACGTTTGACCGCGGTGGCTTCATCTATCACGGCCGCGTCCAGGCTCTGGCAGACGGTGCCCGTGCCGCGGGCCTGAAGTTCTAGGAGGAATTTGAATGCCACGTGATCGTAAGCGCCAGAATGACTCCGATCTTCAGGAGCGCGTAGTCTACATCCACCGTGTTTCCAAGACCGTTAAGGGCGGCCACCGCATGTCGCTCGTCGCTCTCGTCGTCGTCGGTGACGGCAAGGGCAACATTGGCCTTGGCCAGGGTAAGTCCGCCGAGGTCCCTCTGGCAATCCAGAAGGGCGTCGAGGACGCAAAGAAGAACATGTTCAAGGTTCCCGTCACCGCCGGTGGCTCGATTCCTCACCCCGTCGACGGCCACTTCGGCGCCGGCCATGTTCTGATCAAGCCGGCTATCGAGGGTACCGGCGTCATCGCCGGCGGCCCCGTCCGTCCGCTCTTCGAGCTCGCTGGTATCACCAACGTGCTCTCCAAGTCGCTCGGTACCGACAACGCTCTCAACATCATCAAGGCTGCTGCAGAGGGCCTCAAGTCCCTCTCCAGCCCTGAGCAGGCTGCCGAGCGTCGTGGCCTTACCGTCAGCGAGATGTTCAACGGTAAGGAGGACTAACTATGGCAGACGAGAAGAAGCTCACTGTCAAGCTCGTCCACAGCGCCGTCGCGTCGGTCAAGAAGGACCAGACGAGGACTTGCTTCGCCATGGGTCTCCGCAAGATCGGCGACGTCGCCGTGCTGCCCGACAACCCGAGCGTTCGTGGAATGATCTTCAAGGTCAAGCACCTTGTTGAGGTTGAAGAGAACTAAGGAGTCAACCAAATGCAGCTCAATGATCTTCGCCCCGCGGAGGGCTCCAAGAAGTCCCGCAAGCGCATCGGCCGCGGCAACTCTTCTGGCCACGGCACCACCGCTGGTCGCGGCACCAATGGTCAGCTCTCCCGCTCCGGCGGCGGCAAGGGCGCTGGCTTCGAGGGTGGCCAGACCCAGCTCGCGATGCGCCTTCCGAAGCTTCCCGGCTTCGTGAACCACAACCGCGTCGAGTACGCTCCCGTGAACGTTGCTCGACTCGAGGCCCTCTTCGCCGACGGCGAGACCGTCGACGGCGAGTCCCTGATGGCCAAGGGCGTCATCAAGCACGACTACATCCCCGTCAAGGTCCTCGGCGACGGCGAGATTACCAAGAAGCTCACCGTCAAGGTCGACAAGGTCTCCGCTTCCGCCAAGGCCAAGATTGAGGCGGCTGGAGGAAAGGTCGAGCAGGCGTGCTAAAGGGAATCGCAAATGCGTTCCGCATTCCGGAGCTCAGGAAGAAGATTCTGATTACCATCGGGATCCTCGCCCTGTATCGCTTTGGTGCCTATCTGCCCGCCCCGGGCGTGCCCTTCGCGAGCATGCTCGAGGCGTTCCAGACGGCTGCCGCCGGTAGCGGTGCCATCGCGGTGCTCAACCTGTTCTCTGGTGGCGCCCTTTCCCGCGTCTCCGTCTTCAGCCTCGGAATCATGCCTTACATCACCGCGCAGATCATTCTGCAGATGTTCCAGGCTGTCATTCCCTCCCTTGGAGAGCTTGCGAAGGAGGGAGAGTCCGGTCAGCGCAAGATCACGCAGTATACGCGTTACCTTACGATTGGTCTCGCGCTCATCAACGCGATCGGTTACCTCTTCCTCTTTAAGAGCTACGGCATCGACTTCTCCCAGCTCGGGTTCCCCGAGTTCATCGAGGACATCGTGATCGTTGGCGTGCTTCTTACCGGCGCCATAATCATCATGTGGCTTGGCGAGGTCATCACGCAGCGTGGCATCGGCAACGGTATGTCGCTCATCATCTTCGCGAACATCATGGCCGGCCTCCCCTCTGCGTTGATCTCTTCGGTTAAGACCTCGAGCACGGGAGCTGTCATAACGCTGATTACCGTTCTCGTGATGATTGCGATCATCCCCGTGATCGTCTACATCGAGCGTGGTCAGCGTCGCATCCCGGTTCAGTATGCGAAGAGGGTCGTTGGCAGGAGGATTATGGGTGGACAGTCCACCTACCTGCCGATCAAGGTGAACACGGCAGGTGTCGTGCCCATCATCTTCGCGTCCGCGCTTCTTTACCTGCCGGCGCAGCTTGCGGTCTTCTTCCCCAACGTAGGGTGGATTCAGTTCGTTGCGAATGCGCTTGCCTCCGGCTGGGTGAACTGGGTGCTCTCCGTTCTTCTCATCGTGTTCTTTGCGTACTTCTACACCTCTATGGTGTTCAACCCCGACGAGACCGCCGACCAGCTTCGCAAGGCAGGCGGCTTCATCCCGGGAGTGCGCCCCGGCAACGCCACCGCCGAGTACATCAAGAGCGTGCTTGATCACATCACGCTCCCAGGTGCACTCTTCATGGCAGTGCTGGCCGTCGTTCCGTCCATCCTGTTCTCCATCACGGGCAACACCCTGATGCAGTCCTTTGGCGGAACTTCGGTTCTGATCATGGTCGGCGTGGCCATGGACACGATCTCTCAGCTCGAAAGCCAGCTGAAGATGCACAACTACGAGGGCTTCTTCAAATAGCCTTCGGACTGCGTAGAACGCGCAACCACACGAGGAGGGGGCCTTCGGGTCCCCTCCTCTTTTGCGTGTGGAGGCCGTGCAGGCTCTCCGTCTGCCAGAACGCGCGATCAATTCTCAAGTTGCAAGCTACGTGAGCCCTGCTTAGGGGCTAGACTAGGGTTGTTGGTGCGTCGAGAAAGGTACGGCGCAACGCTATGCGAAAGGTGGAAACCCATGAAGATCGTCCTTCTCGGCGCCCCTGGCGCTGGCAAGGGAACTCAGGCACAGAAGCTCGTCGCTGACTACGGCGTGGCCCACATCTCGACGGGCGACCTGCTTCGTGCGGCCGTCAAGGCCCAGTCCAAGCTCGGCGTAGAGGCCAAGGGGTACATGGACGCAGGCAAGCTCGTTCCCGATCAGCTGGTGATCGACCTGGTGAAGGAGCGTCTTGCGCAGGATGATGCACAGAAGGGCTTCATTCTCGACGGCTTCCCGCGCAACACGGCGCAGGCCGAGGTTCTGGACAAGGAGCTTGCCGGCATGGGCATCGCGCTTGACGCGGCGCTTCTTGTGGACGTGAAGGCCGACGTAATCATCAAGCGTCTGAGCTCTAGGCGCACGTGCCGTTCCTGCGGCTATACCGCCGGCGCCGGCGTGGACGTCTGCCCCCGCTGCGGTGGCGAGATGTACCAGCGCGACGATGACAAGCCAGAGACCATCAAGAAGCGCCTGGACACCTACGAGAGCCAGACCGCCCCGCTCGTTGGCTACTACCGCGAGCATGGCATCCTTAAGGAGGTTGACGGAGACCGTCCCGTCGACGAGGTATACGCCGACGTCAAGGTGCTCCTTGGCCTATGATCCACATCAAGTCCCAGCTGGACATGGACACGTACCGCGCGAGCGCAGGCGACCTCTCCAAGAGGGCGCTGCGCCTTGCGGGGTCCTTGGCCAAGCCGGGGACGAGCACGAAGCAGATTGACCAGGCGGTCGAGGGGTTCATAAGGCAGAACGGCGCCAAGCCCGGCTTCAAGGGCTATGGCGGCTTCCCGGGAAGCATCTGCGCCTCCATCAACGACGAGGTCGTGCATGGCATTCCGTCTCCTGAGGTGTTCCTTCGCGACGGCGACATCATTTCCGTGGACGTGGGCGCGAACAAGGCCGGCTGGGCCGGAGACAACGCGTGGACGTTCTACGTCGGCACGGTCTCGGACCAGGTGAAGGGGCTGTGCGAGTGCGCGCGGGACTGCCTCAAGGACGCAATAGAGCAGGCAGTGCCCGGCAATCGCCTTGGCGACGTTGGGTACGCAGTCCAGTCAAAGGCCGAGAAGAACGGCTACGGCGTGGTGCGCGACTACGTGGGTCACGGCGTGGGCCACTCGATGCATGAGGACCCGAACGTCCCGAACTACGGAAAGAAGGGCAGGGGGGTCCTGCTGCAGGTAGGCATGATGATCGCCATCGAGCCCATGCTCACGCTGGGGCTTGCGCAGACCCACGTACGACGGAACGGCTGGACCGTCGTGACCGACGACGGCCTGCCGGCCGCGCACTACGAGAACACGATCGGCATCACCAAGGATGGCCCCGTCATCCTGACCCAGGATTCGTTTGGCCCGTGGTGCCGCATGCAAGGCGGCAAAGTGGGTTCAGAGGAATAGGGGAGCACGGCGCCGGGCTCTTCTCGCCTGGCGATATGTGCACCAAAGATGAATCGATCAGTGCGTCGTGGACGTGCTGTGTTGATTTATGTATGATATTCAGTCGCTGTGATTCACAGGGAGAAAGTAGGCAAGGTGGCAAAGCAAGGCGGAATCGAGCTGGAAGGTAAGGTCATCGAACCCCTTCCCAACGCAATGTTCAACGTTGAGCTTGAGAACGGAAAGACGATCCTCTGCACCATCTCGGGCAAGATCAGGATGAACTACATCCGCATCCTGCCGGGAGACAAGGTCGTGGTGGAGATTTCCCCGTACGACCTCACGAGGGGTCGCATCACCTATCGCTACAAGTAGTCCTTGTGGACGTGCGTCCGCATGGGCGCATCCGGCCTTGGATATTCACGCCTGCGGCTGGGCGAGTACATAGAGGCGTCTTAGCACCACCTGAGGCGTCGAGCAACACCAGTTCGTGTTAGAACTACCGAAAGGAAACGCAAAATGAAGGTACGTCCTTCGGTCAAGAAGATGTGCGACAAGTGCAAGATCATTCGTCGCCATGGCAAGGTTTACGTGATCTGCGAGAACCCTCGCCACAAGCAGCGTCAGGGCTAAGAGAGGAGCTCGAAGTTGGCACGTATCAACGGCGTTGACCTTCCCCGCGAGAAGCGCGTTGAGGTTGGTCTT
This sequence comes from Parafannyhessea sp. LCP19S3_B1, assembly GCF_052121955.1. NCBI lineage: Bacteria > Bacillati > Actinomycetota > Coriobacteriia > Coriobacteriales > Atopobiaceae > Parafannyhessea > Parafannyhessea sp. LCP19S3_B1. The sequence continues at coordinate 38,624 of NZ_JBQKDH010000007.1, forward strand.
ACGTATCTCTATGGCATCGGTCAGACCAGCGCTACCAAGATCTGCGCTGAGACTGGCGTGAATCCCGACACCCGCGTCAAGGACCTCACTGAGGACGACGTGACGAAGATTCGCGACTACATCGACGCGAACTTCACCACCGAGGGCGACCTCCGTCGCGAGGTTCGTCAGAACGTTGCCCGCCTGATGGAGATCGGCTGCTACCGCGGCCTCCGTCACCGCAAGGGCCTTCCTGTCCACGGCCAGCGCACCCACACCAACGCTCGCACCCGCAAGGGCAAGAAGCGTCAGATCGGTGCAAAGAAGCGCGGGTAGGGAGTAGATAAATGGCACAGAAGAAGAACCAGCGCGGCACCCAGCGCGTCCGTCGCGCCGACCGCAAGAACATCGCTGTGGGCCAGGCTCACATCAAGAGCACGTTCAACAACACGATCATCTCCATCACCGACCCCCAGGGCAACGTCATCGCCTGGCAGTCCGGTGGCACCGTCGGCTTCAAGGGCTCCCGCAAGTCCACCCCGTTTGCCGCCCAGGTCGCGGCTGAGGCCTGCGCCAAGGCAGCCATGGAGCACGGCCTTCACAGGGTCGCTGTGTTCGTGAAGGGTCCCGGCTCCGGCCGCGAGACCGCAATCCGTTCCCTCCAGGCCGCCGGCCTCGAGGTTTCGGGCATCCAGGACAAGACCCCCATTCCGCACAACGGTTGCCGTCCGTGCAAGCGTCGTCGCGTGTAGTAAGGAAGGACAGTAGCAATGGCAGTTGATAGGACCCCTGTCCTCAAGAGGTGCCGCCAGCTCGGCATCGAGCCCGTGACCATGGGCTACAACAAGAAGAGCAATCGTGGTGAGCACCAGCGTCGTCGTCGCCAGGAGAGCGAGTACGGCCAGCAGCTCCGCGAGAAGCAGAAGGCCAAGTTCATCTATGGCGTTCTGGAGAAGCAGTTCCGCGGCTACTACGACAAGGCCAAGAAGGTCGAGGGCATCACGGGCGACAACCTGATGACCATCCTCGAGTCCCGTCTTGACAACGTCATCTTCCGCCTTGGATTCGCTCGCACCCGCAAGGAGGCCCGTCAGACCGTCCGTCACGGCCACATCACCGTGAACGGCCACCGCGTCGACATCCCCTCCTACCAGGTGAAGGCCGGCGATGTCGTTGCCGTCGCCCCCAAGTACAAGGACCTTCTCCCCATCAAGGAGGCCCTGATCTCCTCCGAGCACGTCGCGGTTCCCGCGTGGCTCGAGGTGGACATCGAGAAGCTCCAGGGCACCGTCCTGCAGCTCCCCGTCCGCGACCAGATCGACCTTGACATTGACGCTCAGCTCATCGTCGAGCTCTACTCCAAGTAAGTCTGGACCGGTAGGAGGTTTTCATGTCCGAATTCATCCGACCGCAGGTGTCGGTCGAGGAGATTTCCGAGAATCTCGCCCGCGTTACCGCGGAGCCGCTGGAGCGTGGCTACGGAGATACCCTCGGAAACTCTCTTCGCCGCGTTCTCCTGTCGTCCCTTGAGGGAGCGGCAGTCGAGGCCATCCAGATTGATGGCGTGCAGCACGAGTTCACGACCGTCGAGGGCGCCTACGAGGACGTCACCGACATCGTCCTGAACGTCAAGGGCCTGGTGTTCAAGAGCATGGGCACCGGCGACGAGGCCACGGCGACCGTCAGCATCGACGGCCCGTGCACCGTCACCGGCGGGGACTTCCACGTTCCGGCCGAGTTCGAGCTCGTGAACAAGGACCACGTCATCTGCACGCTGGGCGAGGGTGCTCACCTTACGATGCAGATGCGCATCGGCGTCGGCCGTGGCTACGTGTCCGGCGACGACAACGAGCGCGAGGGCGACCCCATCGGCATCATCCACGTGGACTCGCTCTTCTCGCCCGTGCGCCGCTGCGCCAAGACGGTCGAGCCCTGCCGCGTTGGCCAGCACACCAACTATGACCGTCTGATCCTCGAGGTCGAGACGGACGGCTCCGTTTCGCCGCGCGACGCGGTGGTCGAGGCCGCAAACATCGTCGACCAGCACATGAACGCATTCATGAGCCTGGCTGACGAGGAGGAGCCCGCCGAGGACACCTCCATCTTCGCCACCGGCGAGGTCGAGGACAACACGGAGCTTGACAAGCAGATCGAGGACCTGGACCTTTCCGTCCGCTCCTACAACTGCCTCAAGCGCGCCGGCATCCACTCCGTCCGACAGCTGGTGGAGTTCTCCGAGAACGACCTGCTCAACATCCGCAACTTTGGCGTCAAGTCCATCGAGGAAGTCAAGGACAAGCTCGAATCCATGGGTCTTAGCCTCAAGGCCTAGGACAAGTCGCAAGTTTCACTTAGGAGTATCTAGACCATGAGACACAGCAAGAAGCGTGGCATGAAGCTTGGCACCGATGCCAGCCACACCAAGGCCATGAAGAGGAGCCTCGTCGCTTCCCTCCTCGCCAACGACCGCATCAAGACCCTCGACGTTCGCGCCAAGGCCATCCGTCCCGACGTGGACAAGGTCATCACGTGGGCCAAGAAGGGCGACCTGCACTCCCGCCGTCTTGCCATCGCCAAGGTCGGCGACAAGGAGGTCGTGCGCGAGGTCTTCGAGAAGGCCGCTCAGGGCATGTGGGCTGACCGCAACGGCGGCTACACCCGCATCATGAAGCTTGGTCCCCGCAAGGGCGACGCAGCCGAGGTCGTCATCATCGAGCTCGTGACCGAGCCGGTGAAGGGCACCAAGGCCGAGACCACCGTCACCAAGGTGGAGCCGGTCGAGGAGGCTGCTGCTGAGGAGACCACCGAGGAGTAGGCTGTCGCCACATCGCACATAGCTTTGCCGGGGGCTCGCACGCGCGGGCCCCTTTTTGCTACGAAGCCTTGTCGAAGGTGCATGGCGCATTGGCGAGAAGTGCTTGGCATGCCGGCTGATGGCTGCGCGTTGACCGAAGCGTGCCTGCCTTGTGGCTCTCTGACGGAACCTGGTGCCGAATGACGGTTGTTTCGCACGAAAGACGTGTATCTTTACGCTAACTTTGGAACGGGCCGAATATGGCCTTACAATCGCTTCTATTGTGCAGAGGCGGATTGCGCTTGGGAGGAAACGGAGCCAGACGTGGAACGCGAAGACATGGCACGGGGTGGCATCTGCGCGGGCGACATCGAGCCGACGAGGGAGCTGGCGCTGCCAAGCGATCAGGTTGCCGGGACCCTTGCGATCACGCTGGGCTACCGCGGCGAGGGGTTTGCCGGATACGCGGAGCAGCCGGGCCAGCGCACCGTTGCCGGGGAGCTTCGCCAGGCGCTGCAGACGCTGCTGAGGCGTGACGTTGACATGGAGTGCGCGGGCCGCACGGATGCGGGCGTAAGCGCTCTTGGGCAGGTGGTGAGCGTGCCGGTGACCGCGGAGGAGCTGCTGCGCCCGGCGCGGCGTCTGACGGCGTCTCTTGTTGCGCTTACGCCAGACGACCTTTCCATACGCGGGATCCGACGGGGAGGGCAGAACTTCTCCGCCAGGTTTGATGCGACGCAGCGCTCGTACCGCTATCGCATTTGCTGCGGTCCGGCGCGTCCCGTGCTGGCATGGGGCCACGCGTGGTGGCTGCGCAGCGTGCCCGCGCTGGATGCGGACGCGATGCACGCGGCCGCTCAGGTGCTTGTGGGGGAGCATGACTTCCGCAGCTTCTGCAAGGCGACGTCTGCGCACCTGCTCGAGGCGGACGGGCGATCAACGTGCCGCTGCCTTTCCTCCGTGCGCGTGAGCCGCGTGCGCGAGGCGGGAGAGGAGCTTGTTGCCGTGGACGTGACGGGCAACGCGTTCCTTCACAACATGGTAAGGATCATCGTGGGCTCGCTCGTGGAGGTGGGGCGCGGGCATCGCGACACCGCGTGGCTCGAGGGCGCGCTTGCGGCGCGGGACCGATCGGCCGCCGGACCGACGGCGCCGGCGAGGGGGCTCGTGTTCGAACGGGTCGACTATCCCGCGGATGCGCTCGAGGCGTGGAGGTAGCCAAGCCGTAGCCGGCGTCCGGGCGGCGCGGCCTGCGCGCCAACGCGGCGCCCATGCGCCCCGCGCTGGCGTCCGATGCATGCCGACTCAAAATAGCGTGTGTGAAGTTTTCTTGCCCAAGGCGCACGTTGCGCGCCTTGGTTATAATGCACTCCGCGTTTTACGACAAAAGCGCAGGTAAATACATATGTTCATCTGCTCATATGTTGGTACGGGACGATGTGGACGTTCCGGCGGCGCTGCATTGGACATAAAGATGTAAACAGTTTGGAGCACACGTGACGCCAGGCATCATAATGGACGTACTTCTGGACAGCGTGCACGACACGCTAGAGCTGATTCCGTTCCTCTTTCTCACCTACCTTGCGATGGAGGCGCTCGAGCACACGGCCGGCAGCCGCACGGAGCGCATCATCGCGCGTGCGGACAAGTCCGGCCCCATCGTGGGCGCCCTGCTGGGCGCGCTGCCGCAGTGCGGCTTCTCCGCGATGGCCGGCACGCTGTACGCGGCGCGCGTGGTGTCGGCGGGCACGCTCGTCTCCGTCATCCTCGCGACGTCCGACGAGATGATTCCCGTGTTCGTGGCGCATGCGGAGCCGGCGGGCCGCATGTTCGCGATCATCGGCTTCAAGGTGGTCGCGGGCATGCTCGTGGGGCTTGCGGTCGACGTCGTGCTGCGCGCGCTGCACCGTGCGGGCGACGGGCACGCGCACATCGCCGAGCTGTGCGAGGCCGCCCACTGCGACTGTGGGGAGATAGATTCGGACGCGGATGGCGCGCTCTTCTCGCCCGAAGCGGGCGCCGCGGGCGAGAAGGACGCCGCCACGGCTGCGGCGCATGGCGACGCTCACGGCCATGGCCATGCGCACGACCACGGCCATGGCACGTCGCGCGGGCGTCGCGTGTGGCACATCGTGCGCAGCGCGCTGGTGCACACGGCGGAGGTCACGTTCTTCATCTTCCTGGTGACGCTGGTGTTTGGCTTCGTGATCGAGGCAGCCGGCACTGACGCCATCGCCCAGGTGCTGGGAAGCCACCCCGTGCGCGCCACCATGCTCGCCGCGCTCATCGGGCTCATCCCCAACTGCGGCGCCTCCGTGGCGATCACCCAGCTGTACCTGCAGGGGTCGCTCGCGGCGGGCCCCATGATGGCCGGCCTTCTGGTCTCTGGGGGCATGGGCCTGCTCGTGCTGTTCCGCACCAACCGCGACATGCGGCAGAACCTCGTCATCACGGCGTTCGTGTACGTGGTGGGCGTAGTTCTGGGTCTTGTGGTCGCGGGATTAGGTATCATCTTCTGATAGGGCGCCCTCGGGCGCATTCGGCCCTGGGGAGGAAGCATGCCATTTAGACAGCGCGAGAGGTTCGAGCGCACGGACGTCCCTCGCTACAGTCCGTATCGCAACGCCATCGCCATAGCGGTGCTGGTGGCGGTGGGCGTGCTTCTGGTGGTGCTGCTGGGCACGCTGTGGGCGAAGGCACAAAAGCCCATCAGCGTGGGCAACGAGTCCCTGAGCAAGTCGCTCCAGGCACAGGGCCAGGTGACGAGCCCGGACGGCTATACCGTGTCGCAGGACTCCTTCACGAACGTGCTGGTGCTCACGGTGGACGACGTTAACGCGAAGTCGCCCAAGCTCACGAAGGCCCAGATCCTGAGCCTGGACGCCACGGCGCGCAAGGGCACGCTCGTGACCATCCCACTGGACACCAAGGTGAACGACGGCAAGGCTGACGTGCGCCTGCAGGACCTGTACTCCGGCTCCGGCGCGTCCGCGTGCATCGTGCCGCTGGCGACGGCCGCGAACCTGCGCATGACCCACGCCATGCTGGCCTCGAATGACGTGTGGGACAAGATCGAGAGCTACAAGGGCGCCGGCGTGAGCGCGCTTCTGAGCCACGGTGCCGACCTGCTGTACAGCATCAACACGGACATGAGCACCGGCGACCTGATGGACGTGGCCGAGCTGGTGCAGTCCATCGGCGTGAACAACCTGAAGCGCATGGACGCGCCGGCGAGCCAGGAGGCGGATGGCGCGGGCGGCAACTGGTCGGTCCTGAACTCCGCGCAGCTTGGGGTGGACATCGGAATCATGGTGCCCGCGGCGTAGCGTCGTCGCGCCGGCCTGCCCCGCGGTTTGTGCAGTTATTGAACTCCACCGCTCCACCACACGACGCCAGGCACGGTAGGGGATAATTCGACCTGCAGCACTTTTCCGCCGCGTCGTGCGGCGCGGTCGCCCAATCGTCGTTTGGAGAGCTTGCGGAATGGATCCTCACACGCCTGGAATTTCGGTCATCATGCCGGCGTACAACGTGGACGGGTATGTGCGGCGCGCCGTCGAGAGCCTGCAGCACCAGACGTTTCGCGACTTCGAGCTCCTGGTGGTGGACGACGGCTCCACCGACCGCACCGGGCAGATCCTGGACTCCATCGCAGGGCGTGACATCCGCGTGACGGTGTACCACCGCCAGAACGGCGGCGCCCCGGCGGCCCGCAACTACGCGCTCGACCGTGCGCGCGGGAAGTACGTCATGTTCATGGACGCCGACGACTGGGTCGAGCCGGGCATGTTGGAGGACATGTACGCGTTTGCCCAGGAGAACCGCCTGGAGCTTGCGATCTCGGGCTTCTACATCGACACGTACTACGGCAGCGCGGGCGAGCACACCACGGAGCTCAAGGCGTGCGCCGACGCCGTGTACCAAACGCAGGAGGAGTTCCGCGCGGCGGCGTTTCGCCTGTTCGACCAGAACCAGCTGTATCCGCCCTGGAACAAGCTGTTCCTGCGCGAGCGCATCGAGCGCCTGGGCATTCGCTTCCGTCCCACGTTCTGGGACGACTTCCCCTTCGTGCTCGACTTCATCCGCGACGTGCAGCGCGTGGGCGTCATGTCCCGCCCGTACTACCACTTCATCCGCCAGCGCAGCGAGTCCGAGACCGCCCGTTGGCGCCCGGACATGTACGCGAAGCGCGAGGAGGAGCACACCTGGATGCTCGACCTCTACCGCCACTGGGGCCTGTCCGGCGACGCCGCCAGCAACGAGATGATCCAGCGCCGCTACATAGAGCGCCTCGTAGGCTGCATCGAGAACGTATGCAACCCCAAGTGCGAGCTGAGCGAGAAGGACAAGCTCTCCCAGATCGACGCCATGATCAACAGCGAGCGCGCGCAGATCGCGGTGGTCGCGGCGCGCCCGCGCTCCCGCATGATGGCCGCGATGCTCGTTCCCATCAAGCAGCGCAACGCCGCCCTGGCCTACCAGGAGGGCAAGTTCATCTCGTTCGTGAAGCGCCACAACACCAAGGTGTTCGCGACGCTGAAGGCCAACCGCTAGGCCCAAAGCAGGCCGCCGCCAGTGCCCGTGCTGCGCCGGGCGCCCGTCCCATGCATCCCAAGGACGGGCGCCCGGCGCCTTGCTACCGTGCGCCTGCCTGCGGCCGGGCGTACAGCGCCGCCAGCTCCTGCAGCACGTCCACCATGGCCTCGAGCTCCGGCACGGGCACGAACTCGCGCACGCCATGCGCGTTGTAGTAGCACGCGGAGAGGTTCGCGCACGCAAAGCCCCTAAAGCTCAGCTGACTGCCGTCCGTCCCGCCGCGCATGGGCACGCAGCGCATCTCCTGCCCCACCTTCGCGTACGCGGTGCGGGCGTTCTCTATCAGGTGCCTGTGCTCCGGGCGCGTCACCACGTCCGCCAGGTTGTGGTACTGGTCCTCGATCTGGATGGTCAGCACTTCTCGCCCGCCGCCGTACGTCTGGTTCACAAGGTCCACGGCGCGCCGCATCACGTCCTTGCGAGACTCCACCTTCGCCTGGTCGTGATCGCGAATGATGTAGTCGGCACGCGCCTCCTCGCAGTTGCCTTCCATCCGCTCGAGGTAATAGAAGCCCTCGTGGCCCTCGGTGTACTCCGGCCGCTCCTGCGCGGGGATCATCGCGTGGAACCTCATGATGGCCTCGGACGCGTTCACCATGATGCCCTTCGCCGTGCCCGTGTGCACGGAGGTCCCGCTTGCGCGCACCTTTGCCTCCGCGGCGTTGAACGTCTCGTAGCAGAACTCGCCCAGGGGTCCGCCGTCGATGGTGTAGCCAAAGCCCGCGCCAAACTCCCGCAGGTCGAGAAGGGCCGCCCCATGGCCGATCTCCTCGTCCGGGACAAAGGCGACTGCCAGCCGCGGGTGGGGGAGCGCGGGGTCCTTGCGCAGCCGCGCAAGCAGCGACACCACCATGGCGATGCCGGCCTTGTCGTCGCCGCCCAAAAGCGACGTACCGTCGCTCGTCACCAGGTCCCAGCCCACCATGTGCTCGAGCTGCGGGTTCGTGTCTGGGCTTATGGACACCTCGCGCCCGTCGCGACCGCGCCCGATGGCCAGGGTTCCGCCTTCGTAGCGCCTCACCTGCGGGCGCACGGGGTCCCCGTACGTCTGCCACGCGGTGTCCAGGTGGCAGCACAGGCCAAGCGCCGGCAGCTCCTCTGCGCCCGCGCTCGCGGGCCAGTGCGCCGTCACGTAGGCGCTTGGCGTCACGGTCACGTCCTGGGCGCCAAGCTCGCGCAGGTCCCGGGCCACGACGTTTGCCATGTCAAGCTGGCTTGCCGTGGAGGGCACATCGTCGGCCGTCAGGGGGTTCGATTGCGACGGCACCGCGCAGTAGCGCAGGAAGCGGTCGAGAACGTCGCTCATGCGGGGTCCTTCCTTTCACATGGCTGCGGGGCGCGTGTCGGTGCGTCGTACGCCGGCTGCGCCCCGCCCAAAGCCTGCGGACGTCTTGCTACTCCTTGACGCCGTACTTCTCGTAGTATGCGTCGATGGACGCCTTCAGGGCGTCGTCGATCACCACGCGCCCCTCGACCTCGTGGTCGTACAGCGCGTCCACGACCTCCGCCATGGTCACGATTGACGCGACGGGGAAGCCGTAGCGCTCCTGGATCTCCTGCTGGGCGGTGACCTTGCCGCCCTTGCCGACCTCCATGCGATTGAGCGACACCATCAGGCCCACGACCTGCACGTCCGCGGCGGCCTTCAGCTTGGGGTACGTCTCGTCGATGGACTTGCCTGACGTGGTCACGTCCTCCACGATCACCACGCGGTCGCCGTCATGCAGCTCGTAGCCCAGGAGCTGGCCCTTGTCCGCGCCGTGGTCCTTTACCTCCTTGCGGTCGCTGCAGTAGCGCACCTCCTTGCCGTACAGCTCGTGGTACGCGATGGCCGTCACCACGGCCAGGGGAATGCCCTTGTACGCCGGGCCAAACACCACGTCGAAGTCGTCGCCAAAGTTTGCGTGGATCGCCTGCGCGTAGTACTTGCCCAGTCGGCTGAGCTGCTCGCCCGTCACGTACGCGCCGGCGTTCATGAAGAACGGGGACTTGCGGCCGCTCTTGAGCGTGAAGTCGCCAAACTTCAGCACGTCGCTCTGGACCATGAAATCGATGAACTCCTGCTTGTAGGCCTCCATTGGCCTCTCCTCTCGTCGAATGCGTCGCATTCATGGTAGCGCAGGGGCGCCCGCAAAAATCCCGCGACCGGCGCCGCCGTCCTTCTCGGCCACGCGCTCGGTGGTGGCGCGTTTGGGTCGCGGCTTCCGCCCCACGGCCGCAACGTCCGATCCGCCGCCTCGCTGCCGCCTATGTAAATGTTATGCACTAAGTATCAATTGCATACCGCGCGGTGGAGACTGAGCCTAACGCAGACCAACCGGCGCGCCCGCGCAGCGCGCACGACCCGCCCCGCAAGGGGCTGACGGGAGAAGAACATGCAGCTCAGGAAGGTAACTCACACGCTCAAGGGAGTTCGTGCCACGGACGGTGCCGGCGTCAGCCTCGTGCGCGTGCTTGGCGCGAACACCACCGACACCTACGACCCGTTCCTCATGCTCGACTCGTTTGACTCGACCGACCCCGAAGACTACCGCGCCGGCTTTCCCATGCACCCGCACCGCGGGATCGAGACCGTCACGTTCATCGCCCGCGGCGCCATGGTGCACGAGGACCATCTGGGCACGAAGGCCACGGTGACCGACGGCGAGGCGCAGTGGCTCACCGCGGGCTCCGGCGCGTTTCACTCCGAGATGCCGCAGGCGACGGAGCGCCTGCTGGGCGTCCAGCTATGGCTGAACCTTCCCGCGAAGGACAAGCTCACCGCCCCGCCCAGCTACCACGGCATCACGCGCGACGAGATTCGCGAGTTCCCGTTTGAGGGCGGCACGCTGCGCCTTGTGGCTGGCACCTACGGTGACGCCCATGGCTACCAGGGCAAATACCTGCCGCTGGACTACTACGACATCCACCTTGACCCGCATGCCTCGATCACGCTGGACGTTCCGGGCGCACGCTCCGTCATGGCGTTCACGCTGCTGGGCGGCGCGACGATATCTGGCCACAAAGTGGCCGAGAAGAACGCAGTCAAGCTGGGTGACGGCGACACCGTGACCATAGAGGCCCTGGACGAGCCGGCGGAGGTGCTGTTTATGTCGTCCGTGCGGCTGGACGAGCCGGTCGCGTGGTACGGCCCCATCGTCATGAACACGAAGGAGGAGCTCCTCGACGCGTTTGGCGAGCTTGAGGATGGCACGTTTGTGAAGCAGGCCGCGGAGTACGTGGGCGAGTGAGCCGCGGGCAAACGGCGCTGGCGCGGTCGGGCGGCGGGCCGTTGGCGCGTGTTCGCGGGTGCCGGCCGTCGGTACACGTGAGCCCCGAGTTGACGCGCCGGTACACGTCGCGGCCGAGTTTCGCGGGTCCGCGCAAGCTCGCGGCAGACGTGTACCGGGCCGGTACACATGGGCGCGCTCTTGGCAGGAATCCGCAAACTCGGGTCAGACGAGTGCCATCACTAGTTGAACCATGTCAGGAACTCTTAGATGTGTACCGGGTCGCTCGTTAAGACTTTGATCGCGCAGGTCATCTACCTCATGCTATGTGGAATTGGACTAATTCCTCATGGTACACGTCTGGCCCGAGTTTGCATTTTCCGGTACACATCGGCGAGTTCCTGCCATGGTTTGAACTCTTATGGCACACGTCGGCCGCGAGTTTGCGGGATCCCGTACGTTATGGCCTCATGTGTACCGGCGGGACGTGCCTCCCGTACACATGAGGGGCGAGTTTGCGGCCTGCCCGCGAACTGGGGGCAGGCGTGTACCGCCAGGGCGCTCCCCGGTACTCGTCTGCCCCGAGTTTCGTGCAACCGTGCAAACTCGGCCCAGGTGTGTACCGGCGCTGGGCGCCGCCCGCACTCGTGAGGCCCGAGTTTACGTACCTCCTGCAAACTCGGCGCAGGAGTGTACCGGCACGCATCGCCAGCGTACACGTGTGGCCCGAGTTTACGCCGGCCATGCAAACTCGCGGCAGGAGTGTACCCGAGGCGTGGTGCCTCCTCTGCGGCCTATTCCTCGAGCGACCAGTTCTCCCTCAGCTCGCGTTCCAGCTCCTGGAAGATGGAGATGTACTTCTCGCGCGTCTTGCTGATGATGGAAAGTGCGACCGAGTCGTCATATGCGTGACTCATTAGATTTCGCGACTCCAGCGCGTCGAGCCAGCCTTCCTCGTCGTTGATCATCCCGGCGGCATAGGCGCACTTGACAACCTTTCGGGTCGACCCGGTCTGCGCCTCCGAAAAGCCATGCTGGCTGAGCGTGTACTGGCTGAGCGTGTACTTCATGGCCTTCCAAGATTGCTCCATACAGATTTGGAAAAGCGATACCAGTCCCGCTTCGGTAACGACATCGAATGGGGGTTGGTAGGAGATAGAGTTTTCGAGGTTCCTTAACGATTTTTAGAAATTCTCAAGTTTCCTATTGCTCAAAGAGGATCACCCCATCGTGACGAATGTCTTCGATTAGTCCTTGCCTTACGGGTCGATCAAGGTCGACGACGTCGTACGAAAGCAGGGTGGGCGTCTCCTCGTCGACGTCTAGGGCGAACTTCGCGACATCTCCGCCGGATGCTGCAAGGTCGATGTCGCTTCTCGCAGAATTATCGCCACGCGCGCGAGATCCAAAGAGTATGACCTTGCACACCCCGTTTCGCCTGGCGAGGGTTCGGATGCTCTCGATGACGTTCTGCCTCAGGTCCATCGTTTCCGCCTTGTCGCTATGGGGCGGCGCAGTGCGCCGCGCACTATCTTAAGTATAGGCCATACGTTTCCAAGGTCATCTCTTTCGCCTTCCTGTTCCCGTGCGTTGAGTTGCGACCACTTGCGGCGTTCGCAGTTTGTGCCCGCGCTGCAGACGAGAAGAGCCCCGGCCGCGTGTTGCGGTCGGGGCTCGGCTTCAGGCGGATGCCCGTCGTGGGCGTGCCGGGCGTGCGGCTACTCGCCGTCCTCGCCCAAAAGCACCTTGGTCATGTCCGCAGCGGCCTTCTTGCCGGCGCCCATGGCCAGGATGACGGTCGCGGCACCGGTCACGATGTCGCCGCCAGCCCAGATCTTGGGGTTGGAGGTGCGGCCGGTCTCCTCGTCCGCAACGATGTAGCCCCACTTGTTAAGCTCCATGCCGCCGATCTTTGCGGCAAACGGGTTCGCGTTGGTTCCGATGGCGGAAATCGCGACGTCGCAGGGAATCTCCTCGATGGCGCCCTCGATGGGCACGGGGCGACGGCGTCCGGAGGCGTCCGGCTCGCCCAGCTCCATGTCCTGCACCTTGACGGCGCGCACGGCGCCGTCCTCGCCCGCGATGAACTCAAGCGGCGAGACCAGCTCGTGGATCTTCACGCCCTCTGCCTTGGCGTGCAGGACCTCGGCGCGACGCGCGGGCATCTCGGCCTCGGTGCGGCGGTAGCACAGGGTGACCTCCTCGGCGCCCAGGCGCAGCGCGGTGCGGACGGAGTCCATGGCCACGTTGCCGCCGCCAAAGACCACGACGTGCTTGCCGTGCTTGGTGGGGGTGTCGTACTCGGGGAACTTGTTCGCCTTCATCAGGTTCACGCGGGTAAGGTACTCGTTCGCGAAGAACACGTTCGGCAGGTTCTCGCCGGGGATGTTCAGGAGCTTGGGGAGTCCGGCGCCGGTTGCCACGTAGATGGCATCGAAGCCCTTCTCGCCCAGAAGCTCCGCGGAATCGGCGAGGTTGCCCATGACGGAGTTGTACTCGAACTTGACGCCCAGCTCCTTGAGGCCGTCGATCTCGCGCTTGACGACGGTCTTCGGCAGACGGAACTCGGGGATGCCGTACACCAGCACGCCGCCGCCGGTGAAGAACGCCTCGAACACGGTGACGTCGAAGCCGTTGCGGGCCAGCTCGCCGGCGCAGGTGATGCCGGAGGGGCCGGAGCCGATGACGGCGACCTTCTTGCCGTTGGCGGGCTTCATCTTGGGCTTGCTGGCAAGCTCCGGCTGGTCGCCCAGGAAGCGCTCCAGCTGGCCGATGGCCACGGGCTCGCTCTTGACGCCGCGGATGCACTTGCCCTCGCACTGGGTCTCCTGCGGACAGACGCGGCCGCAGATGGCGGGCAGCATGGACTGCTCGTGGATGATGTCGAGGCCCTCGCCGAACTTGTGCTCGTAGATCTTCTCGATGAACGCGGGGATGTTGATGTTGACGGGGCAGCCCTGCACGCAGAGGGGCTTCTTGCACCTCATGCAGCGCGCGGCCTCGGCCACGGCCATCTCCTCGGTGAATCCCTTGTCGACGGGACGGAAGTCATGGGCGCGCTCGGCGGCGGGCTCCTCGTTATCGGGTGTGCGCGGAGCCTTCATGTCCGCGACCCAGCGACCGTTTACCTCTGGCATGCGCAGTTCGCCTCCTCATAGGCCTTGAGGGCCTGGCCCTCCTCGGTACGGTATGCAGCCTGACGCGCGCGCAGGTCGTTCCAGTCGACCTTCGTGGCGTCGAAGTCCGGGCCGTCGACGCAGGCGAACTTCGTCTCGCCGCCAACCTCGACGCGGCAGCAGCCGCACATGCCCGTGCCGTCGACCATGATGGGGTTGAGCGACGCGGTGATGGGCGTGCCGAACTTCTGGGCGGTCAGGGTGGAGAACTTCATCATCGGGACGGGGCCGACGCAGAACACCTGGTCGACGGTCTTTGCCTCGAGCAGGCGCTCCAGCGGGGCCGTGACCACGCCCTTCTCGCCGTAGGAGCCGTCGTCCGTGGTGATGTGGATGTGGTCCTCGGGCAGCAGCTCGCGGAACTGCTCCTCAAGCAGCAGCAGGTCCTTGGTGCGGGCGCCCATGATCGCGTGGACCTCGTGGCCGGTCGCCACGAGCTGGCGCGCGACGGGGTAGGCGATGGCCAGGCCGACGCCGCCGCCGATGACGCACCACGTGCCATCGCCGCTCATGTCGGTCGGGCGGCCCAGCGGGCCCGTGACGTCCTCAAGCGAGTCGCCGGCCTCGTAGGTGGAGAGCATCTCGGTCGTCTTGCCGATGACCATGAAGATGAACTCGATCCAGCCCTCCTCGGGGTTCCAGTCCGCGAAGGTGAACGGCACGCGCTCGCCGCACTCGTTGGCGCGGACCATGAGGAACTGGCCAGCGTGCGCGTGCTTGGCCAGCTCGGGCGCCTCGATGCGGAACTTGAACACCTTCTCGGAGAACTGCGTCTTTTCGAGGATCTTGTACATTAACGAACTCCTCTCCTGAAGCTCCTGTCCTCGACCGCGGCGGACGGTGCCCGCCGCGTCGGTACAACGTGCTCAGTATAGCGCGCCACCATGGACGAGAAGGGCAATGTGCCTATGTCGGGGCCAATTAAGTTGTCATGAGTCGGCTGGGGTCGTCGGCCTTGGGGCCGGCGCCATCCGGCGCCATCCGGCGGCGCCTGCGGGGTCGCGGCTACCTGTCGATTGCGGCCTGCACGCCACGCTCGACAGCAAGCTCCGCAAGCGAGGCCGCGTCCTGTGCCTCGAGCTCGAACTCTTGCAGGTAGCTGCCCTTGAGCGTGCGCAGCACGTAGTCTGCCACCTGCATCTTTCCGGGCGGGCGCCCCACGCCAAAGCGCAGGCGCGCAAAGTCGCGCGTGCCGAGCTTGTTTGCGATGGAGCGCAGGCCGTTGTGCGCGTTGAGGCCGCCGCCAAACTTCACGTTGACGGTGCCGGCGGCGAGGTCCACCTCGTCGTGCACCACGAGGACCTCCTGCGCGGACGCCTTCTCCTGGCGCAGCAGCTTGGAGAGCGGGCCGCCGCTCGTGTTCATGTAGTCCTGCGGCTTGGCAAGCAGAACCTCGCGCGTGCCCTCCGGCGCCCGCACGCTGCAGCGGGCCACCATGCAGCCCGCCTCGCTCTTCCAATAGCGGGCGCCCAGGCGCTCCGCGAGCGCATCGACCGTGGCGAAGCCCGCGTTGTGGCGCGTGCGTGCGTACTCGGGTCCGGGGTTTCCCAGCCCGCAGATGATGCGGATGTCCTTTGGTCGTGCCTGCTGGGCCATGGTTCCTCCGTCTAGCCTTGGGTCTTCCTCAGGTGGTCAGCCAGATACGGTACCGCAAAGCGCACGCGGGGTGGCCCTTTCCTTTTTTTCCTAATTTTTCCTTTTTTCCTAAACGGCTCGGGTGCGGGTGGCGCGGGCCTGTCTCCGCGGATCCTGCCCGCGGTCGCCCCTACGCCTGCGGGCCCACGTACCTGGACGAGCCAAAGCCCAGCACGAGCGTGGCCACGTTGGGAAAGAACAGCAGCGCGAGCGCCATGCCGATGCCGTGCCCAAACGCGAGCGACGTCTTGTACAGCATCACGAGCCCCACCACCGCGATGGCGCAGTACAGAAGCGCCACCAGCACGCCGAGCATGGGGTAGTCGACCGGGGCGATGGTGCCGGTGAACGCCCCCGCGAACGCCGCCATCGCAACGAGCGCCCAGAACGGCGCCGTGCCCCAGCAGATCTTGAACGAGACGTAGGTGGAGTACACGGGGATGATCGACTTCCACCCGGCCTCCCCGGCCTTCTGGAACATCTTCCACCGCGCGATTACCAGCAGCGCCCATACGACGAGGCCAAGGAGGCCGATCGTGGTTGCGTAGAGCGTGAACAGTGCGACGAGGCCGGCCAAGGCGACCCCTCCCTTCGGGGCGTGGCGAGAAGAACGTGCGCCCGCGGGCAGGCGCACGCTCCCTAGCATAAGGCCCGCGCGGTGCCGAGGGGGCTGCCGTGCGGGCCGGGGGTTCTTCTCGCCCCGCGGACGGGGCTTCGAGACAAGCCCGCGCGCCCGGGGAGGTTATGCGGGCGCGCGGGGGGCGAGGGGTGCTGCGGGCGAGGGACGCTACATCTCGGAGTTGCCGCCGGCGAGGCCGCTGACCGAGAAGTTCGCGTACACCGCGAAGATGGCGTCTGCCAGCTCCTTGGCGACGGAGATCTGCTTGATCTTCGAGCCCTCGGTGTTGGCGACGGCGCAGGGGATGGAGTCCGTCACGACGCACTCCTCGATGGGCGCGTCCTCGAGCAGCTGGATGGCCTGCTTGCTGAAGATGCCGTGCGTGGCGCTGATGTAGATGTCGCCGGCGCCCATCTCCTTCAGCTTGCGGATGGAGCCCACCAGGGTGCCGCCCGTGTCGATCATGTCGTCGTTCACGATGCAGGTCTTGCCCTTGATGTTGCCGATGATGCCCATGACCTCGGCCGCGTTGTGCTTCGGGCGGCTCTTGTGGGCGATGGCGACCTCGCAGCCAAGGTAGTCGGACAGCTTCTTCGCGACCTTGGCGCGGCCCATGTCCGGGCTCACGACCACGGTGTTGTTGAGGTCGAAGTTCTTGGCCTTGAAGTAGTCGCCAAACTGGTACAGCGCGGTGAGGTGCGTGACCGGGATGTCGAAGAAGCCCTGGATCTGGTTGGAGTGCAGGTCGAGCGTGATGACGCGGTCCACGCCGGCGGCCTCGAGCAGGTTCGCCACCAGGCGCGCGGTGATGGGCTCGCGCGACGCCGCCTTGCGGTCCTGGCGGGCGTAGCCGTAGTGGGGAATGACCGCCGTGAAGCTGGCCGCGGAGGCGCGCGTGGCGGCGTCGGCCACGATGAGGGTCTCCATCAGCAGGTCGTTCACGTTCTTGCCGGCGATGGACTGCACGAAGAACACCTCGCAGCCGCGCACGGTCTCCTCGAAGCGGGCGTAGATCTCGCCGTTGGCGAACTTCGTGATCATGAGGCCGGAAAGCTCGAGGTGAAGCACGTTCGCGATGCGCTGCGCCAGCTCCGGATTGCCGGTCCCCGTGTAGAGGCGGATGTTCTTCTCGACGTTAAGGGGCTTGCAAAGGTCCTCGTACATTGTGTGCTAGTCCTCTCTTTCCAGACGGTCCCAATAGCGGTCTGCCCAACCCTCGATCACGGTCTGCTTCGAGCGCTCCAGTGCGAGGGCACCAGCCGGAACGTCCTTCGTTATGCACGAGCTCGCGCCCACGAGCGCGTTGTCGCCAATGGTGACGGGTGCGACCATCATGGTGTCGGACCCCACGAACACGTGGTCGCCGATCTCCGTGTGGCTCTTGTGCTTGCCGTCGTAGTTGCAGGTGATAGATCCGCCGCCGATGTTGACGCCCTTGCCCAGGCGCGCGTCGCCAATGTAGCTGAGGTGCGGGACCTTCGAGCCCTCGCCGACCTCGGACCCCTTGATCTCGACGTGCGTGCCCGCCTTCGCACCCTTGTGGAAGTGAGCGCCGCCGCGCAGGTACGCGCGCGGGCCGCAGTTGACGTCGTCGTCGATGGCGGAGTCCACGATCACGGTCTCGTCCACGGTGCAGTTGTCGCCCACGGTCGCGTTGACCAGGCGGCTGTTAGGGCCGATGGTGCAGGCCTCGCCCACGACGGTCTTGCCCCAGACGATGGTCTGGGGGAGAAGGACGGTGTCCATGCCGATGGTGGCCTCCGGCCCGACCCAGACCTGCTCCGGGTCGAGCATCGAGACGCCGGAGCGCATGAGGCCCTCGTTGATGCGGCGCTGCATGATCTTGGTGACCTGCGCGAGCTGCACGCGGTCGTTCACGCCCAGAAGCTCCTGGTAGTCGTCGCAGTGGACGGCCGTGACGGGCTCGCCCATGCCCACGTAGATGCCCACCATGTCCGTGAGGTAGTACTCGCCCTGCACGTTGTCGTTCGTGAGCTTGTCGATGTTGGTGGCAAGGCGCTTGCCGCAGAAGCAGTACGCGCCGGCGTTGCACTCCAGGAGCGTGGCGCGCTGCTCCGGCGTGCAGTCCTTGTGCTCGATGATGGCCTGGACCTGACCGGTATCGTCCATAAGGACGCGGCCGTAGCCCGTGACGTCCGGCGGGGTCATGGTGAGGACCGTGCAGGCGTCGTGGTCTTCGCGCGTGCGGTCCACGAGCGCGCGGACGGTCTGCGGGCGCACGAGCGGCAGGTCGCCGTTGAGCACGACGACGGGCCCGTCAAAGCTGCCGAGCGTGTCCCTTACGACGCGGACCGCGTGCCCGGTGCCAAGGCGCTCCGTCTGCTCGACGAACTCCACGTCCTTCTCGTCCGCGAAATAGGAGCGGACCTCCTGCGCGCCGTTGCCGATGACGAGCACGATGCGCTCGATCCCGGCCTGGCGCGCCGCGTTGACCACCCACCAGGCGAGCGGCCGGTCCAGCACCTTGTGCATCACCTTGGGGTGGTGCGACTTCATGCGCGTTCCCTCGCCGGCAGCGAGGACGATCGCGGTTACTGGCATGTGATGCCTCCAGCGTTTGGGTCCAGCGCGCCGGCGGGCGTTTGCGTGACGCGGCCGCGTGGCGGCCGGGCTGGCGTCCGGGCAGGCGTCGTAGCTGGACTGTTGCACGACGCTCCCATGATAGCGCGGGCATGCGCGCGTGTGCCACCCGCCCGTGCGCGCGGACGAGAAATACAAGACATGGAACGAGCGGCATCGGGCGGGCCGGTCCAGGAGGCGGGGCGTGGGGCGCGGGGTGCGGGGCCGCGGAGCGGGCTCGACGTCGGGCGGGCTGGACGTCGGGCGGGCTGTCGGTACACTCCTGCCGCGAGTTTGCAGGGAGTCCGTAAACTCGAGCCTCACGAGTACGGGCGGCGCCCGGAGCCGGTACACGTCGGCCGCGAGCTTGCACGGCTGCACGAAACTCGGGACAGGCGGGTACCGGGGAGCGCCCCCGCGGTACACGTCTGGCCCCAGTTTACGGGCGGGCCGCAAACTCGCCCCTCATGTGTACGGGAGACGCGCCCCGCCGGTACACATGGGGCCGTAACGCACGGGATCCCGCAAACTCGCGGACGACGTGTACCATAAATGTTCTAACCATGGCAGGAACTCGCTGACGTGTACCGGAAAATGCAAACTCGGGCCAGACGTGTACCATGAGGAATTAGTCTAATTCCTCATAACACGAGGTAGATGAGCTGCACGATCAAATCCTTAACGAACGACTCGGTACACGTCTCGAAGTTTCCGACATGGTTAAACTAGTGATGGTACTCGTCTGGCCCGAGTTTGCGGATTCCTGTCAAAAGCGCGCCCATGTGTACCGGGCCGGTACACGTCTGCCGCGAGCTTGCACGCTCCTGGGAAGCTCGGCCGCGACGTGTACGGGCGTGTCAACTCGGGGCTCACGTGTACCGACGCCGGCAGGCTTTTTGCGCGCCGCCGGGCCGGCCGTGCTCGTGGCTCCCGACTCCGGCCAGCAGGCCCGGCCGTCGTCCCGCGCCCGGCCGTCGCCCCGCGGCGTTACCCCACGTCGAAGTGCGCGTTCTTCTTGCGCAGCGCCTCGAGCTCGTCGAGGTTCACCCTGAGCATGCAGAAGTCCGCGTGCCCGGAGTGGCCGTCCCCGGCGCCGGTGATGCCCGCCTCCTGGGACGCGACGCCCTCGACCGAGGTCACCTTGATCTTCTCGTCCGAGGCGCCCGGCACGCGCCACGTGGTGACGTCCACGGGCTCGATGCCGATCTCGGGCCTTCGCCCCGCCCGCGGCACCCAGTCGTAGGGGATGCGGTAGGCGCGGTAGACCATGTTCGTGGGGAAGCCTGGCGCCATGTCGCGGAAGTACGGGTTGATGTACTCCCACACCACCTGGTGCGACGGCGTCACCTCGAACACGCGGCCGTCGGAGCCCTCGGTGATGAGGGTGTTGCCGTTGGGCAGCCGCTGCGCGCTCGAGATGTACGGCGAGTAGAACTTGGAGCCGTCCGCAAAGGGCATGAAGCCGGCCTCGACCGGGGTGTACTCCCAGGTGATCTCGAACGTCACGGGGTCAAACTGCAGCACCCTGGAGTAGTCGCGGTGCACGGCGTTCACGCCGGTGGGCGCAATCGCCGGCGTCATCGGGTGCCTCGAGGCGCTCGAGGCGATAAAGTATGTCTGCGGGATAGGGAAGCGCGCTCTAGCACGGAAAGGATGTGCGATGCTGCACCTTACGACAGGCGCCTTCGACCAGATGGCCGACTGGGCCAGGGAGCACCTTCCGGAGGAGGCGTGCGGGCTTCTCGCCGGAAGGCAAGAGGGGGACGAGAAGCGCAAGGTGAGCCGGCTCATGATCGGCCATGACGCGTAGCGGCCTGGTGCTCGCGAGCTACGGGACCGCCCGCCTGGAGGCCCGCCAGCGCGACATCGAGCCGCTCGTCCGCGAGCTGCGCGAGGCGGTGCCCGGAGTGCCGTTCCGCGAGGCGTACCTCAGCGATCCCGTGCGGCGCATGCTGCGGCGCACGGGGGAGGCCGTGCCGGGCACGCTCGGCGATGCGCTCGCCGCCCTCGCGGACGCCGGCGCGGAGCGCGTCTGCGTGCAGCCGACGCTCATCGTCTTCGGGTCGACGTACCGTGCCCTTCTCGCCGAGGCCTCGGCGTGGGAGGGGCGCCTTCCGGGTGGCGTCGCCGTCGGCGAGCCGCTGCTGTCCTCGCCGCGTGTCGAGCGCGGCCTCGCGCACGCGGTCGCCGCGGCGCACCCCATGCGGCCGGGGCGGGCCTTGGTGCTCGTTGGCCACGGCGCGACCGACGGCGCGAACGGGCCGTACCTCGCCCTGCGCAACGAGCTGCGCGCGCAGGGCAGGCCAGACGCCTTCCTGGGGCTGCTTGACGGCGCGCCCGGCATCGACGAGGTCGTCGCGGGTGTCAGGGCGGCCGGCCTCGGCGCGGCCACGCTCGCGCCCCTCATGCTCGCGGCGGGAGGCCACGTGGCGCGCCAGCTCGCGGCAAACGCGCCCGGCGGCTGGCAGGCACGCCTCCGCGCGGCGGGAATCGACGCGGACCTCGACATGCGCGGCCTCGGCTCCCTTCCCGCCATCCGAAAGGTATTCTTAGACCACGCGCGCACGGCCCTCCGGTCGTGACGCAACGGGACGGCCCCCGGCTCGCCCCGCCCACCAACAGAAACGAGGATTCTCGATCATGAAGCAGCCCTCTTCCCGGCGCCGCCTTGCGGCCCTGCCCCTCGCCGTCCTTCTCGCGGCGTCGCTTCTTGCCCTGCCCGCCTGCGGCTCTGCCTCCGGCGGCGCGGGCGGCGACGCGTCGGCCTCCGTCGCCACGTCCGGCAAGGCGACCTCAGGCAAGGCGGCCTCCGGCAAGGCCGAGAAGGGCAAGGCGTACACCTTCACGGACGACCTTGGACGCAAGGTGACCGTGAAGAGCCACAAGCGCGTCGTGGCGTGCATGGGCAGCTTCGCCGACGCGTGGCAGCTGGCCGGCGGCACCCTCGTCGGCGCCTCGGACGACGCCTTCGGCCACTACGCCGTCGACTCCTCCAAGGTGTCGGGCGTCGGCGGGTCCACCTCGCTCAACCTCGAGAGCATCATCGCCCTCAAGCCAGACTTCGTCATCATGACCGGCATCGCGGACGGCAAGCACTCGACCGGCGTCTCCCAGGCGGACATGGAGTCCGCGCTGAAGGAGGCGGGCGTGCCCGTCGCGTTCTTCAAGGTGACGACGTTTGACGACTACAAGCGGATGATGGGCGTGTTCTGCGCCATCACCGGCCGCGGCGACCTATACAAGAAGAACGTGACCAAGGTGGGCGAGAAGATCAAGTCCGCCGTTCGCAAGTACTCCGTGGCGAGCGAGTCCCCCTCCGTCCTCGTGGTGAGCGCGTTCTCGAAGGGCCTCGTGGTCCAGGACTCCTCCGGCATGGCCGGCGCCATCGTGAAGGACCTCGGCGCGGTCAACGTCGCCGACGAGCACCCGAGCCTCCTTTCGGACTTCAGCCTCGAGGCGGCCGTCGAGGCCAACCCCGACTACGTCCTCGTCCTCGCGGCATCGGACGACACGGCGACCGCCCAGAAGTACTACGACCAGGTCGTGGGCTCCAACTCCGCCTGGCAGGGGATGGACGCCGTGCGCGAGGGGCGCGTCACGATGCTCGACGCGGCCCACTTCCTGTACAAGCCAAACGCGAACTGGGCCGAGTCCTACGTGCTCGCGGGCAAGGCGCTCAACAAGTAGCGGGCGGCGCGATGGGAAGCGAGGCAATGGGTAGGTCCGGGTCCAACACGACGCAGGCGGCGCGCCCCCGGGGCGGGCGCTTGCCCGCGTTCGCGCTCCTCTCGCTTGCGGCGCTCGCCGCCGCGGCCCTTGCCGGCCTCGTGCTCGGGGCGTCCGGTGTCGGCGTCGCGGACGTGCTCGCCCTGCTCACGGGCGACCGCCTGACGGGCACCGCCCGGAGCATCCTCGTCTCGATCCGCATCCCGCGCGTGCTGGGCGGCCTGCTCGCGGGCGCCGCGTTCGCGTCGTCGGGCGCGCTCATCCAGGCCGTGCTCGACAACCCGCTCGCAAGCCCCAACGTCATCGGCGTCAACTCCGGGGCCGGGATGGCGGTCCTTCTCGTCGCGGCGCTCGCGACGGCGGGCGTGGCCGTGCCCGTCCCGCTGCCGGTGGCGGCGTTCTTGGGGGCGCTCCTCGCATCCGGCCTGATTCTCGCGGTGTCCTCGCGCGCCGGCGTGTCGCGCCTCACAGTCGTGCTCGCGGGCGTCGCGGTGAACGCCGTGTTCGGCGCGGGGATGAACCTCGTGCTCACGGTCGCGCCCAACGCGTACGTCGGCTCCTCGTCCTACCTGGTGGGCGGCCTCTCGGGCGTCGTGCTGGGAAGCCTCGCGGCCCCTGCGGCGCTCATCGCGGCGGGCATGGCGGTCGCCCTTGCCCTCGCGGCTCGCATCAACGTGCTCGCCCTGGGACACGAGACCGCCCACGCGCTCGGCGTGCACGTGCGGGCGCTCCGGGCCGCCGGCCTGGCGTGCGCGTCGCTGCTCGCGGGCGCCGCCGTCAGCTTCTGCGGCCTCATCGGCTTCGTCGGCCTCATGGTCCCGCACGTGGCGAAGCGCTTCGTCGGATACGACCTGCGCCGCGTCATCCCGGTCTCCGCGCTGTGGGGCGCCACGTTCACCGTCCTGGCTGACGTGGTGGCACGCACGGCGTTCGCGCCGTACGAGCTGCCGGTCGGCATCCTCATGGCGCTCATGGGGGGCCCGTTCTTCGTCTGGCTACTCATGCGGGGAAGGGGGTACCGCGATGAGTGACGCGACCCCGGCGCTCGAGTTCCGCGACATCGCGTGCCGCTGCGGCGCGCGCCCGCTCTTCGACGGCCTCGACCTCGCCGTTCCCAAGGGAGAGGTGCTTGGCGTCCTTGGCCCCAACGGCTGCGGCAAGTCGACGCTCCTGGGCTTCGCGGACGGCCTTGGTATGCCGGCGCGCGGAACGGTGCTCGTGGGCGGCGAGCCGGTGGCGGCGCTTCCCGCCCGGGAGCGCGCCGGTCGCATCGCGCTTCTGCCGCAGGTGCACAGGACCCCGTCCATGCAGGTGAGGGATCTCGTCGCCTGCGGGCGCTACGCGCACATGGGCCCGTTTGGGCAGCTGGGCGAGAAGGACGAGCGCGCCGTGGACGAGGCCATCTCGCTCATGGGGCTCCGGGCGCTCGCGCACCGCAACGCGCGCAGGCTCTCTGGCGGCGAGCGGCAGCGGGCCTTCATCGCGATGGCGCTTGCGCAGGAGGCGGGCGTCCTTCTTCTGGACGAGCCCACCACCTACCTCGACGTGAGGGCCGCGCACGAGCTGATGTCGCTGGTGCGGCACCTTGCGGCCCAGCGGGGGATGACGGTGGTGGCCGTGCTTCACGACATCGACCTGGCCCTGCGCTTTTGCGACGAGGTGGCGGTGCTGGGGAGGGAGCGGCCCACGCGGCTTCTGGCCCAGGGCACTCCCGCGGAGGTCGCGGGCGGCCCCGCGCTGCCCGCCGCGTTTGGCGTGGCGGCCGTGCCGTGCGAGAGGGACGGCGTGCGCGCGTACGGCCTGTTTGAGGCCGAGCCTCCGGCGGGGGCGTAAGCGGGACGTGCCGGCGGCACGAAAAAGCCGGAGGGCCCGCGTGGACCCTCCGGCGTGTGTGCGTTGGCTGGGGTAGTAGGATTCGAACCCACATTCCAGGCACCAAAAACCCGTGTCCTAACCCTTGGACGATACCCCAATGTAGTCGCTACGTTGGGCCGCCGCCAACCGGGCGCGCGTGCGCGCCGTTGGATAAGTGTATCAGATGTGCGCCCGCCGCCGCGCTACAGGTTGAACGCGGAGCAGATGGCGTCAAGCAGCATGACGGCGAACGTCTGCGCGTCGCTCACGGTGAACGTGCCGTCGTAGGACAGGCCGTGCGGCAGCTCGAGGCGGACCACCGGGCGCGCGTCGTTGGCGTGGGCGCTCTCGACGGTGGTGCGCAGGCGCTGCGGCAGGGTGTCTATGTCGTCGGTGGTGAGGTTCGCGACCTTGCTGCCCTCAGGCAGGTCCGTCGTGCCCAGGACTATCACCACGTCGTCGTCCGGGCGGGACGCGGCGACGCTCTCCACGATGTCCAGCCCGCTCTTCTCGCTCGTGGCCGAGGCGAGGTTCCAGATGCGGCCCGCGACGTTGCGGCTGATGGGGTCCTCCGCGGTGAGCGAGATCTGCACGCTCTCCAGCACGCCGGCCGCGCGCGCGAAGCCCATGCCGCCCATGGGGTGGGGGCCCGCCGCGGGCTTGCCGGCCCACACGTGGTGCAGGCGCTCGATGGCGTCGAACGTGTCCGGGAACGCCATGCCGTCGGCCAGCATGCCCTGGCTCTCTTGGAACTGCTTCACGGCGGCCTCGGTGTACACGCCGTAGCAGCCGTCGGGCTTGCCGCACGAGAACCCCAGGATGTTCAGGCACTTCTGCAGCTCGAGCACGTCGTTGCCGTGCAGGTTGGGCAGGCGCAGGTACAACGTGCGGTCGCCCATCTTGTAGCACGCGTCCACGAGCGCGGACCACGTGGCGCTGTCCACCTCGCCGCCCAGCGGGATGTCCTGGTCTATCCTGAAGCGCCCCACCGCGGTTGCGGTCGAGGGGCCAAAGCTCTTCTCGCCCAGCTCGCTGGCGTCGATCTTGTAGCCCAGCGACGTGAGGCGCTCTTGTATGTCTTCGACAGCGGCGCCGACGGCGCCCTCTCGGATTGGTTCCATGTGGTCTCCTGTTTACGCGGGTATGCGCGGCGCCTATCCCAGGCGCTCAACAAAGAAGTCTGCCATAGCGAGGAGCACTTTGTGGGCCTCAGGCAAAAAGTCCGCAGACGAGAGGTGCGACTTCGCCTCGTCCACGAGGTCGCGCGCGAAGGCGCGGGTGTGGTCTATCGCCCCGGACCGTGCCATGAGCTCGACGGCGCGTGCCAGCCGTGCCTCGTCCGTCGCGTGGGACGAGAGGATCTGGGACAGCTCGGCCGCGGGCCCCTGCGGCAGGTGCGACAGCGCCCAGACTGCGACGAGCGTGCGCTTGCCCTCCGTCACGTCGCTGCGGAAGTCCTTGCCCTGGGCGGCGGCGTCGCCCACCAGGTTCAGCAGGTCGTCCTGCAGCTGGAAGGCGAGCCCCGCCTTCATGCCAAACGCGCGCAGGGCGTCTACCTGCGCGTCCGTGGCGCCGGCGCAGATGGCGCCCGTGGCAAGCGGCACGGCGGCGCTGTAGTAGGCCGTCTTGTGGCTCGCCATGCACAGGTAGTCGTCCACCGATATGTCCCAGCGGCCGTCGCGCGCCCAGCCAAGGTCGAGTGCCTGGCCCTCCAGCGTGCGCTCCTCCATGGCGACGACCTCGTCTAGCACGCGCAGGCGCACGTCCGGCGCAAGGCCGCGGTCGTCCAGGACGAGCCGCGCCACGGTGGTGAGCGCGAGGTCGCCCACGTTGATGGCGACGCCCGTGCCCTCCGTCACGTACACGCACGGCTCGCCGCGGCGCAGCTCGCTCTTGTCCGCGATGTCGTCGTGGATGAGCGCCGCGGACTGGAAGTACTCGATGGCGCACGCGACGGAAAGCGCGTCCTGCGCGCGGCCGCCCACGGCCTCGGCCCCCAGCAGGCAGAGCGCCGGCCTCGTGCGCTTGCCGCCCGACTCCGTGAAGCGGGCGAGAGGGGCGTAGAGGTAGCGGTCGAGGTCGGCCTGCTCCGCGCGGGCGTGATCCTGCAGCGGGCGCGGGCACTTCTCGGCCAGGGCGCCCTCGATGAGGGGGCGCTGCCTGGCGAGGTAGGCCGCGAACGGGTTGGCCGCGGCCGGAGCGGTCTGGTCCTGGGACATGCTGACCCCTAGTCCTCGTAGCCGTTGGGGTTCTTGGACTGCCAGTTCCAGGAGTCGCGGCACATGTCGTCGATGGTGTACTTGGCCTCCCAGCCCATCTCGCGCTTCGCCTTGGAGCAGTCGGCGTAGTTTGCGTCGACGTCGCCCGGGCGGCGCGGGTCGATCTGGTAGGGGAGGTCCTTGCCGCAGGCCTTGCTGAAGGCCTTCACGATTTCGAGCACGCTGGTGCCGCGGCCGGTGCCCAGGTTGAAGATCTCGACGCCGGTGCGGCCGTTCATCCACCTGAGCGCCGCGGCGTGGCCGGTCGCGAGGTCGCACACGTGGATGTAGTCGCGCACGCCGGTGCCGTCGGGCGTGTTGTAGTCGTTGCCGAAGACGTGCACGCACTCGCGCTTGCCGATGGCGACCTGCGCCACGTAGGGCAGCAGGTTGTTGGGGATGCCCTTGGGGTCCTCGCCCATGAGTCCGGAGGGGTGCGCGCCGATGGGGTTGAAGTAGCGAAGCAGCACGACGTTCCACTCTGGGTCCGCGGTGTGGAGGTCGGTCAGGATCTGCTCGATCATCCACTTGGTCCAGCCATACGGGTTGGTCGCGGGCTTCTTGGGCGACTCCTCCGTGAGGGGCAGGCTGTCGGGCGCGCCGTACACGGTGGCGGAGCTGCTGAAGATGATGTCCTTGCAGCCGTGGTTGCGCATCACGTCCACGAGCACCAGGGTGTTGCCCAGATTGTTGGTGTAGTACTCGATGGGCTTGCTTACGGACTCGCCCACGGCCTTGAAGCCGGCGAAGTGGATGACGCGGTCGATGTCGTTCTGGTCGAACACCGCCTCCATGGCCTCGCGGTCGTTCACGTCCGCCTTGTAGAACGTGAGGTTCTGGGCGGCCTGCTCGCCGACGATGGTGTCGATCCGGTCGATGACCTTCTCGCTCGCGTTGGAGAGGTCGTCCACCACGACGACCTGGTAGCCGTCCTGCAGAAGCTCGACCACGGTGTGGCTGCCGATGAAGCCCGCGCCGCCGGTGACGAGCACGCAGGTGTCCTTGGGATCCTTCTTCTGGCTCATGTGAGTCTCCTTGTCCGAGGTTGTGGGCGTCGCCGGGTGGCCCGCGGGCCTGGCGGTGGCGCACATCCTTGGAATTATAGCGCCGGGGTGTGTATGTCTGGTGCCTGGGGCGGGCGCGCGGCGCGTCTGCGTGGGGAAGGCGTTGGCGGGCGCGTCACGCACCCGGCCCGAGCTTGCGGGAACGCGCTAGGTCGCCCCGGGTGTGTACCCGCTGTGTCACACACCCGGCCCCAGTTTGCGGGAACGTGCAAAGTCATCCCGGGTGTGTACCCGCTGCGTCACACACCCGGCTCCAGTTTGCGGGAACGTGCAAAGTCACCCCGGGTGTGCGACCGAAAACGGTGCCTCGTGGCGGGAAACGCGGGGTGTGTTGCACAAAATGAGAGAAACCCCTGGGTGTGTACCCTCAGAAACTGATTCGAATCAGTATGAATGCAGGTAGACGTCCTATTGCGCGGGAAGCCGAACCGTGGCGGGTGCACACACCCGCAACTTTCTGCCGCGGGGCACCTCTGGGCGCAACACACCCGACCCGAGTTTGAGGAATCGTGCAAAGTCGCCCCGGGTGTGTGACCCGGCCGACGGTGTGGCGCTACACACCCGGTCCCAGTTTGCGGGAACGTGCAAACTCACCGCAGGTGTGTGCGGCGGCGCAAGGCTCGCGGATACGCGCCCGGCCCGAGTTGACGAAACCGTGCAAACTCACCGCGGGTGTGTGCCAGCGACGTAGTGCCTGTGACGTCGTGCCTGTGGCGTCGCGTCTGCGCCGCTGGCCCGCCGCGCCGCCTGCGATATCATATGCGCTGTTGCGACAAGGCCCGGCGCCCCAACCCGGCGCCACGATCACGCGGGAGGCGGCCGATGCAGACGCCAGCGGTCGATGCGGACGGAACGTCGGTTACC
Organism: Parafannyhessea sp. LCP19S3_B1; assembly: GCF_052121955.1. Taxonomy (NCBI): domain Bacteria; kingdom Bacillati; phylum Actinomycetota; class Coriobacteriia; order Coriobacteriales; family Atopobiaceae; genus Parafannyhessea; species Parafannyhessea sp. LCP19S3_B1. The sequence continues at coordinate 66,978 of NZ_JBQKDH010000007.1, forward strand.
AAGAGGTGGCTCGCGCTGACGTCCGCCTGGACGGAAGGACCCAAGCCGCGCCGAATCCTCGCGGAGCTCGCCATCGTCGCCGTCGACCTCGCGCTCGCGACGCTCGCCGGCGTGGCGCTCGACCGCCTTGGCCTCGGCGCAGACGCCATCGTGATCGTCTACGTGCTCGCGGTGCAGATGGTGTCGCTCGCGACGGCAAGCCATGTGGTCTGCGGCGTGGCCACCGCGCTTTCGGTTGCGCTCTTCTGCTTCTTCTTCACGGAGCCGCGCTATCACCTTGTGGCATGGGGCAGCCAGTATCCCGGCACGTTCGCGGTCATGTGCATCGTCGCATTGGTTTCAAGTCTTATATCAATGCGCCTGCGCCGCAACGCGCGGGAAAGCCAGGCGGCAAGCCACATGATGCGCGTGCTGCTGCAGACCAACCACGCGCTGCAGCGCTGCGACTCCGTCCAGTCCGTCATGGGCGAGGCCGGCCGCCAGCTCGCGCGGCTGGTCAGCGGCACCGTCGTGCTCTACCTGCCCAACGAATCCGGCCTGCTCGAGCCCGGCGCGCTGTTCCTGCCGGACGGCACGGACGCGCCGCTGCCGGACGCGGGCGCCCTCGACGGCACCGGCGTCATCGCCGGCCCCCGCGCGCCGCGCCAGCCCAACGTGCCCATCGAGGTCTCGGTTGCCATGCGCGCCTTCGAAAACGGAGAGCCCGCCGGCAACGGCACCTCACTCTTCTCGTCCGCATCTGGCTTTTATCTGCCCGTAGGCGAGAAGGACGGCCCCCTTGGCGTGTTCGCGGTGCTGGGGCCGGGCGTGCCGCTCTCGCAGGGCGAGCGCGACATGGCGCGCGCCGTCGCGGGCGAGACGAGCCTGGCCCTGGGCCGCGAGCTTGCGGCGCAGAAGCGCGAGCAGGCCATGGTCCTGGCCAAGAACGAGCAGCTCAGGGCCAACCTCCTGCGCTCGATATCGCACGACCTGCGCACGCCGCTCACCTCCATCGGCGGCGCGGCCGACGTGCTGCTCGAGGCGGACGACCCCGCGCCCACGGCCCCGACGGACGTGGCCCCGGCCGCGGCTCCCGCCCCGCCGCTTGTGGCCTCGCCCGCGGCTCCCGCCCCCTCGCCCGCGCTCGCGCCGGAGCGCCGCGTGCAGCTGGAGCGCTCCATCCGCGACGACGCGCGCTGGCTTGCCGCGACGGTCGAGAACCTGCTTGCGATGACCCGTCTCACGGGGGAGGGCGTGCGCCTGACGCGCACGCTCGAGCTCATGGACGACGTCGTGGAGGAGGCCCTGCGCCACGTGGACCCAAAGGTCGCGGACCACGTGCTCTCCGCCGAGCCCTCGCGTGGCCTCTGCCTAGTGAGCGTAGACGCGCGCCTTATGGTGCAGGTGCTGGTCAACCTGGTCAACAACGCCGTCAAGTACACGCCGGCCGGCAGCCGGATCACCGTCCGCGTGGAGCGCCACGCGCCCGCCGCCGAGCCAGGGCATGCGCCCGCGGCGGGCGAGAGGGACGTGGTCACCACAAGCGTGACCGATGACGGTCCCGGCATCGCCCCCGCGGACCGCGACCGCGTGTTCGACACGTTCTATACTGTGGGTCGCGGGCTCGCGGACGGTCGCCGCAGCTTTGGGCTGGGGTTGGCGCTCTGCAAGTCCATAATCGAGGCTCACGGCGGCGCCATCCGCCTCGAGCCAAACCGGACGGACGGCCATGGCTGCGTGTTCAGCTTCGACCTTCCGGCCTGCGACCTTGGGAGCGACCTTGAGGGAGGCGGCGTTTCAGATGAGTAGTGACGCCACGTCGATCGGCCCGGCTGCGCCCGCGCCCGAGCCTGCGGTGCCCGCCGCGTCTGGCGCGCCCGCGCCCACCATCCTCGTGGTCGAGGACGACCCGGAGGTCCGCACCTTCGTCGCGGCCACGCTCGACGCGCACGGCTACGCGCACCAGAGCGCGTCCACGGGCCGCGAGGCCATCGCGCTCGCCGCGACGTCCGCGCCGGACATCATCCTGCTTGACCTGGGGCTTCCCGACATCGACGGCATCGAGGTCGTCCGGGCCATCCGCGCGTGGTCCGTCGTGCCCATCATCGTGGTCAGCGCGCGCAGCGAGGATGCGGACAAGATTGGCGCGCTGGACGCCGGCGCCGACGACTACGTGTGCAAGCCCTTCTCGGTCGGCGAGCTCCTCGCGCGCATCCGCGCCGCGGAGCGCCACCTGGCGATGGCGACGGCCGCGCGCGCCGGTGCGACCGGCGTCGCTGGCGCGGTCACGTCCGGCGCGTCCGTGCCGGGTGCCGCCCCCGTCCCCGCCGCGGCGCCCGCGTCGGCTCCGGCACCGGCCGTGTTCCGCGACGGTGGCCTTGCCATCGACTACGCCGCGGGCGTCGTCACGCTCGACGGCACCGAGGTCCACCTCACGCCCATCGAGTACCGCCTGCTGTGCCTGCTGTCTCGCAACGTGGGCAAGGTCCTCACGCACCGCTACATCCTGGACCAGGTCTGGGGCCCGCACGACGACCCCGCCGCGGGCCGGGGCGCCTCGGGGCGGCCGGCCGGACAGGCTGGCGACCTTGCGACGCTTCGCGTGTACATGGGGTCGCTTCGCAAGAAGATCGAGCGCGACACGGCGCACCCGCGCTACATCCAGACCCACGTGGGCGTGGGGTACCGCATGATGAGCGTGTAGGGGCGGCCTTTCGCGCGCTTTGCACCCGTCTGCGATCCTCACTTTCTGACAGATCGCGCTTGTGTCAGAAAGTGAGCGGGAAATCCTGGGAAAACGCGGTCCTGCGCCCTTTTGCCGCCTCACTTTCTGACAAATCCCGCATCTGTCAGAAAGTGAGGCGGCTGTGTGTGCCGCGGGGCGCGCCGCGTCCGCCCCGCGCCCGCCGCGCGTACGTGCCCCGACCTGCGATTTTTATGCCGCATTTATACCAGTCTTAACGTTGCCTTATGCCGCTGACGTGGCGATTTGTGCTCGCGCGCAAACGTGCGCATGCATGGTTGCCGCAACGGATATTCTTCCCTCCGGGCCGGGCGAACCCGGCTCTGGCCGGCGCGTGCCGGCCGTGGTTGGCCCCGGCGGGTGCCGAGGCCGCTCCGTTAGGAAAGTCCGTTAGGAAAGGAGGGCCTTCGTGGAGGATTCCAAGGAGGGCGCCGCCGTTCAGGTGGCGCAGATTCCCCGGCTCACGAGCGACAAGGTCTTCTCGGCCTTGGGCACGTCCGCCGCGGGCCTCAGCGCGCAGGAGGCGGAGGCCAGGCAACAGCGCTATGGCAAGAACGTCATCCAGTCTGGCAAGAAGAAGTCCAAGGTGCTGGTGTTCCTGTCGAACTTCACGCACATGATGGCCATTCTGCTGTGGGTGGCCGGCGTGATCGCCTTCGTGGCGGGCATGCCGGAGCTCGGCGTCGCCGTGTGGCTGGTCAACGTGATCAACGGCTGCTTCAGCTATTGGCAGGAGAGCAAGGCCGACAAGGCGACCGAGGCGCTCAAGAAGATGCTGCCGTCCTACGTGAGCGTCATCCGCGACGGGCAGGAGCAGAAGGTCCTGGCAGAGGACCTCGTGCCCGGCGACGTGCTCATGCTGGAGGAGGGCGACAAGGTCCCGGCCGATGGGCGCGTGGTGCGCTCCAGCGACCTGCAGGTCGACCAGTCCACGCTCACGGGCGAGTCGAACCCCGTGCGCAAGACGTCCGACGCGGTGCTGGAGGAGAACCTCACGAACGCCGAGATGCCGAACCTGGTGTTCGAGGGCACGTCGGTGTCCGAGGGCAACGGCCGCGTCGTCGTGACCCAGACGGGCATGGCGACGGAGTTTGGCAAGATCGCGAGCCTCACCCAGAACATGGAGCAGAAGGAGAGCCCGCTGCAGAGGCAGCTCGACCACCTGACGAAGCAGATCACGGTGTTCGCGCTGTGCATGGGCGTGGCGTTCTTCCTGCTTGACGTGCTGTTTGTGCACAACGGCCTCGCGGCGTCGTTCATCTTCGCGCTCGGCATGGTCGTCGCGTTCATCCCGGAGGGGCTGCTGCCCACCGTCACGCTGTCCCTGGCCATGGCTGTGCAGCGCATGAGCAAGCGCAACGCCCTCGTGAAGTCGCTCTCGTCCGTGGAGGCGCTCGGCTCCACTAGCGTCATCTGCACGGACAAGACCGGCACGCTCACGCAGAACGAGATGACGGTCAACCACCTGTGGACCCCGGCGCGCGAGTACGAGGTCACCGGCGTCGGCTACGCCCCCAAGGGCGAGGTCAAGTCCGACGGCAAGGCGTACGCCGCCGCAGACGACGAGGAGCTGCGGCTGCTGCTCGAGGGCGGCGCGCTGTGCTCCAACGCGCGCCTGCTCCCGCCGGAGGAGGACGGTGGCCGCTACACGGTGCTCGGCGACCCGACCGAGGCGTGCCTGCTCGTCTCCGCGCAGAAGGCCGGCCTCGACCCCAAGGAGGTTGAGCGCCGCATGCCGCGCGTGCGCGAGCTGCCGTTCGAGAGCCGCCGCAAGCGCATGTCCACCATCCACCAGCTCGAGGAGCCCATCGACGGCGCCACGCGCGTCGCGTTCACGAAGGGCGCGCCAAACGAGGTCGTGCGCCTCTCTACCAAGGTCCGCGTGAACGGCGAGGTCGTCCCCATGACGGACTCCCTGCGCTCCAAGATCATGAACGCGAACGACTCCTACGCGGCCGATGGCCTGCGCGTGCTTGCCGTCGCATACCGTCCCATCCATCGCGACGAGCCGGGCGTGCCTGCGTCCATGAGCCAGTACACCCCCGATGACATCGAGAAGGACCTGACGTTCGTGGGCCTCGAGGTCATGCAGGACCCGCCCCGTCCCGAGGTCGCGGCCGCGGTGGCCGAGTGCCGCAGGGCCGGCATCCGCGTCATCATGATCACCGGCGACTACGGCCTGACCGCGGTCTCTATCGCGCGCAAGATCGGCATCGTGAAGGGCGCGCATCCGAAGGTGTTCTCGGGCCTGGAGCTCGAGAAGACCTCCGACGAGGAGCTGCGCCGCGCCCTGAAGGGCGAGGTCGTGTTCGCGCGCATGGCGCCGGAGCAGAAGCTCCGCGTCGTCGAGAACCTGCAGGCCATGGGCGAGGTCGTCGCCGTGACGGGCGACGGCGTGAACGACTCGCCGGCGCTGAAGAAGGCCGACATCGGCGTGGCCATGGGCATCACGGGCACGGACGTCGCCAAGGAGGCGGCGGACATGATCCTGACGGACGACAACTTCGCCTCCATCGTGCACGCCGTCGAGGAGGGCCGCGCGGTCTACGCGAACATCCGCAAGTTCATGCTGTACATCCTGAACTCCAACGTCCCCGAGGCCGTCCCCTCCGCCGTGTACCTGCTTTCCGGCGGCGCCGTGCCGCTGCCGCTGACCACGATGCAGATTCTTACCATCGACCTGGGCACGGACATGCTGCCCGCCCTGGGCCTGGGATCCGAGCCACCCGAGAAGGACGTGATGAGCCGCCCGCCGCGCGACCCCCACGAGCACCTTCTGAACAAGGAGGTCATGCGCAAGGCGTTTATGTGGTACGGCATCCTGGGCGCGGCCGCCTCGCTCGCGGCGTTCGTGTTTGCGCAGGTGCAGGCCGGCTGGCACATGGGCGCCGTCATGTTTGGCGTCGGCAAGGACCTGGACCCCACGTACGTCCGCGCCACGACCATGGCGCTTGCGGCCATCGTGTTCACGCAGATAGGCGAGGTCATGAACTGCCGCACGGAGCTTGCCTCGGTCTTCTCGGTCGGTCTGTTCTCTAACAAGCAGGTGAACAAGGGCATACTGTTCGAGGTGGCGCTCATCGTGTTCCTGACGGTGTTCCCGCCGTTCCAGGGCGTGTTCCACACCTGCCCGCTTGGCCTTGCGGACTACGGATTCCTCGTTCTTCTCCCCCCGATCGTCCTTGCGCTGGAAGAGGGCAGGAAGGCCATCGTGCGCAGGCACCTGGGGATCGACCGCGACGGCGTACGCATCGAGCAGGAAAATGTCGAAAGGTAGGGCATCATGAACGTGATTGTCGTTGGACTTGGGCGCATGGGCACCGGGCTCGCGCGCAAGCTGGACCGCCAGGGCCACAACGTGTGCGCCGTCGACCAGGACCCGGAGCGCCTGGAGCTTCTGGGCGACGGGTTCGCCGGGCGCAAGGTGTGCGGCGTGGGCATCGACCGCGACGTGCTGGAGAAGGCCGGCATAGACCGCGCGTTCGCCGTGGTGTCGTGCACCACCTCGGACGAGACGAACATCGTGGTGGCGCGGATCGCGCGCGACTCGTATCGCGTGCCGCGCGTCATCGCGCGCATGTACGACGTGAGCAAGGCCGAGACGTACCGCCGCCTGGGCATCCAGACGATATCCACGACGGACTGGGGCGTGCGCCGCGCGTGCGAGCTCCTGACGTACCACCAGCAGGACAGCGTGCTCTCCGTGGGCACCGGCGAGGTGCAGATAGTGCGCGCCGACGTCCCCACGCTGCTTGAGGGGCACACCGTGCGCGAGATAAGCGCGATCGGCGAGGTGAAGATCGTCGCCGTTTCGCACAACAGCCAGACGTCCATACCGACGGACGGCACGGTGCTTGGGCACGGCGACGTGGTGTACGCGGCCGTGGCGTCGAGCGCACAGGAGAAGTTCGCCCACATGCTTGGCAAGAGCGAGTAGGAGGTTGCCATGAACATCATCATCGTAGGTGGCGGCAAGACCGGTCGCTACCTGGCGCCCATACTCACGGACGGCGGATCGTCCGTCGTGGTGGTGGAGAGCAGGCGCGACGTGGTGCGCAAGCTGCAGGAGGAGCTGCCGGGGCAGAAGGTCGTGCTGGGAAGCGGCACGAGCCCCGAGGTGCTTGAGAAGTGCGGCGTGATGGGCGCGGACGTGCTCATCGCGGCGACGGGCTCCGACGAGGTGAACCTGGTGGCGTCGACGCTGGCGAAGATGGAGTACCAGGTGCCGCGCGTGGTCGCCCGCGTGAACAACCCGAAGAACTCGTGGATGTTCAACGAGTCGATGGGCGTGGACGTGGGCATCAACCAGGCGGACCTGCTGGCGCGCTCCGTGCAGGAGGGCCTGGACATGGAGGAAGTGTTCACCATCATGCGCCTGGGCAAGGACGAGCACGCCCTCGTGCAGCTTGAGGTGCGCCCGGGCTCCTCGGCCGTGGGACGGAAGATCTCTGACCTGGCGCTGCCGGACGAGGCCGTCGTGATCGCAATCGACCGTGAGGGGGACATCATCATCCCGCGCGGCGACACGGGCCTCATCGCCGGCGACAACGTGCTGGCGTTCACGAGCGCTGCGGCGAAGCGCGAGCTGAAGCGGGCGTTTGCGTAGCGGGCAGGGGGGCCGGCCCTTCTCGCCCGGCGCACCGTGGGCGCACGGCCGCGTTGCGGCCCGTGTCGCCTGCGGGAGCCGATGGATAACGTGTTGACGTGCCGCGTCGCGCCCGGGAAGGCGTGGCGCGGCGCTATCGTATTGGCCGGAGCGCCCGCGGAGGCGGGCGGACGCGGCAGGGGAGGCGCCTTGATCAAGCTCATTCTTTCTGACATGGACAACACGCTGGTGCCGTTTGGCGCGCCGGTTGCGTCGCAGCGGACGGTGGACGCGATTCACGCGTGCCAGGAGCAGGGCATCGACTTTGGGCCGGCGAGCGGTCGCGACCGCGGGGAGCTGTCGAGTTTCTTCAACCAGGACGCGAGCTGCTACAACACGGGCGTGTTGGTGAACGGCCAGAAGGTGTACTACCTGGGCGAGGTGGTGTACGAGAAGACCCTACCCGCGGACGAGCTGCGGCGCGCGGAGTCGATTGCGGCGAAGGTCGAGGGCTGCGCGTTCATCACGTACCGTGACAACAACTTTGGCGACTGGGTGGGCGCGACCCGCGAGGAGCTTGGGCCCATGTACGGGCGCGTCTTCCTGTGCGGCGGCGAGCGCCACGAGCCGGGGGAGATGCCGGACTATCCCGTAGTGAAGGCCGGTATCGTGGTGATGGGCGACAACGAACGCGCGCTGGAGCTCTCTGGCGTGCTGGCTAAGGCCTGCCCGAGCCTGGCGTTTCCCAACACGGTGGTGAACTGGCTGGACGTGAGCCCGAGGGGCTGGGGTAAGGCGGACGGCATCGCGATCCTGCAGCGCATCTTGGGCCTTGCCGACGAGGAGGTCTGCGTGTTTGGCGACGCGGACAACGACCTGGGCATGCTGGGGCGCTACCCCAACTCGTGCGCCGTCGCGAACGCGAACGAGGCCGCGACGCGCGCGGCCCGCTGGCACGTGGGCGCGAGCGCGGACGACGGCGTGGCGCGCGCGATGGAGCAGATCGCGGCCGCGGCGCGGGAGTCTCGCGAGCTTGGGCGCGAGGTGGCTCCGGCGTTCATGCGCGCGTAGCGCGCGGCGCGCGGCGCCTGGTGTGCGGCGCGGGTGGCGCGCGAACGTAGAACTATAATTTGCGCGCGATTCGCCAACTGGGAAAACGCGCCCCTAACGTAGAACTAAAAAATATAGTTCTACGTTAGGGGCATTGTCGTGTGTGTCGAGCGCGTGGCAAGGGTCGCCAAGAAGTGACATGGTCACCCCAAAAATCCTAATTGCGCCGCCAAATCCGCGCCATAGAGTGAGGCTGGTCCGAGGAGTCCTGCCTGGTGGTGTCACAGGTGGCCGACTTCAGGAACGGCTAGGTCTACGCGTTCATGACCTGGCCGGACGAGGGTGCCCGCGGCAAGCGCGCGCAGCTTCTGCACAAGGGCACGCTTACGGTGCTGGAGTAGGCTGCGATTTTTGGTGCCTGCCGGCGGGTGGGCGTACGCGAACGTAGAACATTTTTCCTGCACATTTTCGCCAACTGGGAAAACGCGCCCCGAACGTCAACATTTCCGTGAATGTTGTACGTTCGGGGCGCTGGCTTGCGCTGCGGGCGCGCTGCGGGTGCGGGCGGGTGGCGCTACGAGAGCAGCATGCGGTCGTTGTCGAGCTCGCCGCCGGAGACCTCCTCGAACTTCCGCAGCAGGTCCGCGACCGTGAGCCTGCTCTTCTCGTCCCCGCGGACGTCGTAGATCACGTGGCCCTCGTGCATCATGATGAGGCGGTTGCCCAGGCGGATGGCGTCGTGCATGTTGTGCGTGACCATGAGCGTGGTGAGCGAGTCCTGCTGCACCAGGCGCTGCGTGAGCGAGAGCACCTTCGCGGCGGTCTTGGGGTCGAGCGCGGCGGTGTGCTCGTCCAGGAGCAGCAGCTTCGGGCGCTTGAGCACGGCCATCAGCAGCGTGAGCGCCTGGCGCTGGCCGCCGGACAGCAGGCCGACCTTCGAGGTCATGCGGTCCTCTAGGCCCAGGTCGAGCATCTTCAGGCGCTCGTGGTAGTCCTCGCGCTCCTCGCGCGTGATGCCCCACGCCAGGCCGCGACGACTGCCGCGGCGCGCCGCGAGGGCGAGGTTCTCGTCTATCTGCATGTCGGCCGCCGTGCCGCGCATGGGATCCTGGAACACGCGGCCCAGGTCAGCGGCGCGCCTGTGCTCCGGCAGGCGCGTGACGTCGCGGCCGTCGAGCTCGATGGTGCCGCCGTCGGGCGGGAAGACGCCCGCGATGCAGTTCAGGAGCGTGGACTTTCCGGCGCCGTTGCCGCCGATCACGGTTACGAAGTCGCCGGGCTCGAGGTGGAGGTCAACGCCGGTGAGCGCGGGCTTCTCGTTCACGGTGCCCTTGTTGAACGTCTTGGTGACGTGGGTGAGCGTCAGCATCAGCGCTCGCCTCCCTTCCGCCACGCGCGGCGCGCCTGGCTGCGCTCCAGCACCACGGGCACCACGAGCGCGAGCGCGACGATGACGGCGGAGAAGAGCTTCATGTCGTTTGCGTCCATGCCCATCTGCAGCACGATGGCGCGGATGATGAAGTAGATGACGGAGCCGACGACGGCCGAGGTCAGGCGGCTGCCGAACGCCTGCAGCTTGCCGGGCGTCAGGCGGCCGAGCACCTCGCCGATCACGATGGCGGCCAGGCCGATCACGATGGCGCCCGTGCCCATGTTGATGTCGGCGTACTTCTGGCTTTGGCACACGAGGGCGCCGGACAGCCCGACGAGGCCGTTGGACAGGCTGAGCGCGAGCAGCTTCGTCACGCGCACGTCGATGCCCAGCGCGCGGCACATGTCCTCGTTCTGGCCGGTCGCGCGCATGGCGGAGCCGATCTCCGTGCCAAAGAACCAGTAGAGAAGGGCCACGCACAGGGCCGCGACGAAGACGCCGATGATGAGGGTGGCGACGTTGTTGGAGACGCCGAGGAGGCTCGCCACGCGCGAGAACACGGTGTCGACGCCCAGAAGGGGCGTGTTTGACTTGCCCATGACGCGCAGGTTGACGGACCACAGCGATATCTGCGTGAGGATTCCCGCCAGGATCGCGGGGATGTCGAACAGCGTGTGCAGAAGCCCGGTGACCGCCCCGGCCACGAGGCCGGCGAGCATGCCGAGAAGGACCGAGACGAGCGGGTCGAGGCCCATGTTGACCGAGGCGACCGCCGCGACGCAGCCGCCGAGGGCGAAGCTGCCGTCCACGGTGAGGTCCGCGATGTCGAGCATGCGGAACGTGATGAAGACGCCCAGCACCATGATGCCCCACAGGATGCCCTGCGAGACGGCGCCGGTTAGTGATAGAAGCATGTGCTCCCCCCAAACTCGATGGCGCGCCCGCGACCGAGGTCGGCGGGTGCGCCCGTTTTCCGCCCAGCGGCGGCGTTGCATGTTGCGCGGGCTCCGGCCGGCGGGGCTGGGGCGGCGGCTAGGACTTGAGAACGGAGAGGTCCACGCCCACGGCGGCCGCGGTCTTCTCGTTCGTGGCGAGCGTGCACTCCTTGACGCTGAGGTGCTCGATCGGCATGTCGGCGGGCTTGGACATGCCCTTCAGGATCTTGACGGCCATCTTGCCGGCCTTGTAGCCCAGGGCCTCGTAATCGATGCCGTACGTGGCGAGGCCGCCGTTGTCGACCATGCCCTTCTCGCCACAGATGACGGGGAGCTTGTTCTCGTTCGCGACCATCGAGACGGTGGACATGCCCGCGGCGATGGTGTTGTCCGTCGGGGCATAGCAGGCGTCGACCTTGCCGACCATGGACTCCACCACCTGCTGGATCTCGTTCGAGCTCGACACGGAGTAGCGCACGGCCTTCAGCCCGCGCTTCTTGGCGGCCTTCTGGGCCATCTTGACCTGCACGTCGGAGTTGGACTCGGCGGTGCAGTACAGCACGCCGACCGTCTTCGCGTTGGGCAGCAGCTTCACCAGGAGGTCGAATTGCTCGTCCACCGGCGTGAGGTCGGAGGTGCCCGTGACGTTGTTGCCGGGCTTCTTGTTGCTCTTCACCAGGCCGGACGCGGCAAAGTCCGTGATGGCCGTGCCGACGATGGGGATGTCGGACGTCGCGCCCGCGACGGCCTGCGCGGCCGGCGTCGCGATGGCCAGGATCAGGTCGTCGCCGTCGTTCACGAGCTTCGTCGCGATGGTCTGGCAGGCGGACTGGTCGTTCTGGGCGTTCTGCTGGTCGATCTTGTACTTGAGGCCGGACTTCTTGAGGGCCTTCACGAAGCCCCTGTTCGCGGCGTCGAGGGCGTCGTGCTCCGTAAGCTGCAGGACGCCGATCTTGTAGACCTTGTCCCCTCCGCTAGCGCTGTTGCATCCGGCAAGGGTAAAGGCGGTCAGGCCCCCAAACAGCGCGATGGCATCGCGGCGGGTTACGCACCTGGTCATATCTGACAGCCTCCTTCTTTGGTTGGGCCGCGCGTACGCGGCGGGACGTGTGACAAAGTATCGTATTGGTATGCGCGCGCCATGAGGGCGTTGCCTGAAAAACGCTTACAAGTTTGTAACTGCGCCGACCCGTGGGCCAACCGCGTGGCGCGCCGGTCCCATGCGGGGCGCACACATGACTCGCCCGCGGAGGGAGGGGGCTCCGCGGGCGAGAAGAACAATCCTTGTGCTTGCGGCCGTCTGCGGGCACGGGCGGCCGGGTGCGGTCGGCCGCCAGCCGCTACCAGGCGAACGCCACGGCGCACCACGGCCCCAGCTCGAGCGTCCCGTCCTGGATGCGGTGCTCATCGCAGTTCTCTATCAGCACCGAGCCGCCCTCGACCTCGCCGGCCGGAAGCGCCGCCGCGTCCGTGCCGCCAAAGTTGCACGCCACGACCAGCCGCCGCGGCCCGCGTGCGGCGTCCCCAAGCGTCCGCTCGTACGCGATGACCTTCTCGGACGCCGCGTCCAGGAAGCGCACGTCGCCCGCCTGGATGACGGGGCACTCCTTTCGCAGCGCGATGATGCGCCGGTAGAAGCTCCACACGGAGTCCGGGTCTGCCATCTCGTCCGCCGCGTTCACGTACGCGTGGTTCGCGGGGATGCCAATCCACGGCGTGCCGCTGGTGAAGCCGGCGTTCGCGCCGCCGTCCCACTGCACGGGCGTGCGCGAGTCGTCGCGCGAGCGCTCGCGCACGATGCGGAACGCCTCCTCAGGCGTGGCGCCCTCGTCCTGCAGGATCTTGTAGTAGTTGAGCGACTCCACATCGCGGTACTGGTCGATGCTCGTGAAGTCCGGGTTCGTCATCCCCAGCTCCTCGCCCTGGTACACGTACGGCGTGCCGCGCAGCAGGTGGGTGCACACGGGAAGCAGCTCGCTGGAGCGCCGCCACAGCTCCCGGGTGGAGCAGTCGCCAAAGCGCGAGTTCGGGCGCGGCTGGTCGTGGTTGGACCAAAACAGCGCGTTCCAGCCCCCGCCTGCCGTCATTCTCTCCTGCCAGTCGCGCAGCAGCCCCCTCAGCCGGGGGATGTCCGGCTCCGCCAGGGCCCACTTGTCGCCGCCGGCGTAGTCCACCTTCAGGTGATGGAACGAAAACGCCTGCGTCAGCTCGTGGTAGCGAGGCGCCGTGTAGCGTATGCAGTTCTCGATCGAGGTGGAGCTCATCTCGCCCACGGTCACCATGTCCTCGATCCCGCCCTCGCGCACCAGCTCCTGCAGGTACTCGTGCACGTGCGGCCCGTCGGTATAGAAGCGCCGGCCGTCGCCCTCGAGGTCGTCCTCCAGACGCTCCGGCTTGGATATCAGGTTCACCACGTCAAAGCGGAACCCGCTCACGCCCTTCGCCTTCCAAAAGCGCACCACGTCGGCCAGCTCCGCGCGCACCTCGGGGTTGTCCCAGTTCAGGTCCGCCTGGCTCACGTCAAACAGGTGCAGGTACCACTTGTGGAGCGAGGGCACGTACTCCCACGCGCTCCCGCCAAACTTCGACGCCCAGTTCGTGGGCGGCTCGCCGGGGTTGGCGGCCGTCGCGTTGGGCGCCGCGTCCACAAACTTGTAGTACGCCAGGTACCTGGGGTCGCCGGACAGCGCGCGCCTGAACCACTCGTGGCTCGTGGACGTGTGGTTGAACACCATGTCCAGCATGAGCCCGATCCCGCGCGCCTTCGCCTCGCGCGAAAGCTCGTCGAAGTCCTCCATCGTGCCGAACATGGGCTCCACGGAGCGGTAGTCCGCCACGTCGTACCCGTTGTCGTTTTGCGGGGACGAGAAGAACGGGGTGATCCAGAGGTAGTCCACTCCTAGACGCTTCAGGTAGTCCAGTCGCTGCGTTATGCCCCTGAGGTCGCCGATGCCGTCCCCGTTGGAGTCGTTGAAGCTGCGGACGTAGATCTGGTAGACGACCTTGTCCCCAAGCTGCGCTGCGCGGTCCTGCATGTTGGCATCTCTCTTTCTGTACGGGGAGGGGCCGGGGTTTCCCTCGGCCCCTCCTGCGCCTTCGCTTGCGCTCGTCTGCCATCGTACGGCAGCGGGCGCCGCGCTCGTCTTGCGGGCGCCCCGGTCGCCGGCGCCTTCGGCCGGCGACCGGGGGCTGCTGCCGCTAGTAGCGGATGACGGGGGTGACGCCCGCCACGGCCGTGCCAGAGGTGGTGAGGTCGACCTTCTCGGCGGAGCCCTTGTCCGTCACGACCATGAGCACGGTGTCCTTGTGGCCGGCGGCCGCGACCTTCTTGCGGTCGAATGTCACGAGCGGGTCGCCGCGGTGCACGATGGAGCCCTTGCGCACGTGCGTCTGGAAGCCGTCGCCGTTCATCTCGACGGTGTCGAGCCCGATGTGGATGAGCAGCTCGAGACCGGAGGCGAGCGTCAGCCCGACCGCGTGGCCCGTCTCCTCCATCATGACGGTGACGGAAGCGTCGCACGGGGCCACGACCTCGCCGGCGGACGGCTCGATGGCGACGCCCTCGCCCATGGTGCCGGACGCGAAGACGGCGTCGTCCACCTGGGACAGCGGGATGACGGTGCCGGAGACCGCTGCGCAGAGCGTACCGTCCTCCGTGAGCTCGCCCATGGCTTCGGCGCTGGTGACGGCGGCCACGGCGGCGCCGACGGAAGACCCGGGCGTGCCGGCGGTCGCGGCGACGACGTTTGAGCCGTCGAGCGTGACGTCCTCGACGCCGACGCCGCGGTCGATGCCCTTGGACTTGCCGACGATGAAGGTGAGCACGAACGGGATGACGACGGCCACGAGCATGCACAGCGCGAACGACAGGAAGTACTTGGAGTTGATGGAGAGGATGCCGGGCAGGCCGCCGACGCCGATGGCGTTGGCCGCGGTGGAGGTGGCGGTGCAGATGACGCCGGCGACGGAGGAGCCGATCATGGCGCACACGAACGGGAAGACGTACTTCAGGTTGACGCCGAACATGGCGGGCTCGGTGACGCCCAGGTAGCACGAGAGGCAGGAGGGGATGTTGACCTGCTGCGCCTTGTCGTCATTGCGCTGCAGCACGATCATGGCGAGGACGGCGGAGCCCTGTGCGATGTTGGACAGCGTGATCATGGGCCAGAGCATGGTGGTGCCGGTGTCCGCGATGAGCTGCAGGTCGATGGCGTTGGTCATGTGGTGCAGGCCGGTGATGACGAGTGGCGCGTACAGGCCGCCGAAGATGGCGCCAAACAGCACGCGGAACGGCCCGGAGATGCCGGCCATCACGACGTTGCCGACCGCGGTGCCGAGCGTCCAGCCGATGGGGCCGACGATGAAGTGTGCGGTCATGACGCCCAGGAGCAGCGAGCAGAACGGGACGACGATCATCTGCACGATGGACGGGGTGATCTTCTTGAAGAAGCGCTCATAGTAGTTGAAGCAGATGGCTGCGAGGATGGCCGGGATGACCTGCGCCTGGTAGCCGATCATGTGGACCTGGGCAAAGCCGAAGTTCCACGTGTGGGTGGCCCAGTCCTTCGCGGTGGCGCTGGGGACGGCGTACGCGTTCATGAGCTGGCCCGAGACGAGCGTGAGGCCGAGCACGATGCCGAGCATGGGGGTGCCGCCCATCTTCTTGGTGATGGAGTAGCAGATGCCCACGGGGATGCCCAGGTGGAAGACGGCCTCGCCGATGAGCCACAGGAAGTTGTACACGCCGGTCCAGAACACGGAGAGCGACGCGAGCGTCTGCGTGCCGTCGGGCCCGAAGTAGGGCATGTCGCCCAGGACGTTGCGGAAGCCCAGGATGAGGCCGCCGGTGATGATGGCGGGGATGAGAGGGGCGAAGACCTCGGCGATGGCGCCCATGGCCTTCTGCAGCGGGTTCTGGTTGCCGACGGCGGCCTTCTTCACGTCCGCCTTGGACGCCTCGCTCACGCCGGAGACGGCGACGAAGTCGTCGTAGAAGTCCGCGACGTCGTTACCGATGATGACCTGGAACTGGCCTGCCTGCGTGAAGCTGCCCTTCACGGACGCGAGCGCCTCGATGGCGGGTACGTCCGCCTTGCCGGGGTCGGCCAGCGCGAAGCGCATCCTCGTGATGCAGTGCGTCACCGCGACGATGTTGTCCTTGCCGCCTACGAGCCTGAGTAGCTCTTGCGCGTCCTCCCGATACTTTCCCATGTTCCCTCCGTCTGACGGGGCTTTCGCCCTTCTCCCCAACCTATTTGAATAGGTGCTTGGAACGAGGATACGACGAGCCTATTTAAATAGGTGTGAAAACGGCGCCTGCGCAGCGAGCGGCGGGTAAGCGTCGGCGAGTGGCGAGGCGCGCGCAGCACTGGCGCGGTGGGTGCGACGGCTCCGGCGAGCTTTGGTTTTTTTGGGGCACGACGGACCGGCATCGCGGCATGGGTACCATCGAAACGATGGCTAACGCGGATGGGGGCACCTGCGCATGAGGGCGGTATACGGGCAGATATACGAGGATCTTCTCGCTCAGATCGAGAGCGGGGAGTATTCGTACCAGGACTTCATCCCCTCCGAGGCGGAGCTGTGCGAACGCTACAAGTGCTCGCACAACACGGCGCGGCGCGCGGTGAGGCTGCTGGCGCAGGAGGGGTACGTCCAGCCCATCAACGGCAAGGGCGTGCGCGTCATCTATCTGCCGACCGAGCGCGAGGACTTCTCGATGGGCGGAATCGAGACGTTCAAGGAGGCGGCGCGGCGAAACGGTATCGACGTGGTCACGAAGGTGGTCGGCATCGAGCAGGAGGTCGTGACGCCGTCGTTCGCGCGCGAGAGCGGGTTTCCGGAGGGCTCGACCGTCACGCACGTGGACCGCGTGCGCATGATCGACGGACACGCCCAGATTCTGGACCGCAACTGGTACCTGACCGAGCTGGTGCCTGACATCACGCCCAAGATCGCGGCGGACTCGATCTACGCGTACATCGAGGGCACGCTTGGCATGCGCGTGACCACGAGCAAGCGCACGTATTTGGCAGAGAAGGCCAACGCTATGGACCGCAGGCTGCTTGACCTGCGCGGATACGACTTTGTGGCCGTGGTGGTGAACCACACGTTCAACGACGACGGCATCATGTTCGAGTACACGTGCTCGCGCCACCACCCAAAGCGATTCTCGTTCACGACCGTGGCGCTGCGCGACCAGCGCTAGGCGCGGCGGGCGGGGTGGGTCCGTGGGGCGCCCCTGCCGTGCGGACGTGGTCACGAGGCGGATGAACTCGAGACAATATCCAATGACGCCGGGCGTGCCTTGGCTCCGTTCGCCTTGCTCGCCTTTGGCAAAGCGTGCGTGGTCCTCCCCGTCTATCAGGCTATATGTCGGTATGGGGGTGCTCCTCGTCTGGCCAGTGGGCGAAGCGGACGCGCCGCGCGCCGTGCTCCAGCAGGGTCTCCCAGCTGAGCCTGTATGTAGAGTCGGGGAAGAGTGCCGCCTGCTCGCTGGGGCAGAGGTCGCGCACGAACGCGTCGCCGGAGTCCAGCACGACGGAGACCGAGTCTGGGCTGTGACCCGGAGTTGCAAGTACTCTTCCGGCTATGCCGCAGCCAGCCAGGAAGTCCCGGCTCCGCGCCAAGGGCAAGACCTGCGCGGCGCCGTCGTCCACGGGATGGAAGTAGCGGCGTCCCCACTTACGATACACGCCGTCCGCATCGTGCGCGTGCGACGCCTGCGGGCCCCAGACCACAAGCCGCACGCCTGCGTTCTGCAGCGCGCGGGCAAGGCCCATGTGGTCGGGGTGGAAGTGCGTCACCATCAGATGGCTCACGTCGGCGACGGAGAGGCCGTGCTCGTGAAGCGCCGCCATGAGCGCGGGCATTGTGCCGGCGAGGTCTGTGTCGACCATCACGTTGCCGGAGCCGCCTCGAAGCAGGTAGCAGCGGGTCCGGCCGTACTTGAGCGTAACGAACTCGCGCCTGGCCTCGTCGTCGTGTGCCGCGCGTGATGCGTGCCTCCTGTCGTCGTGCGACGCCAAGCCGCCGTCGCGAACGTAGAACATATTTCCTACACATTTTAGCCAACTGGGCAAACACGGCCCAAACGTCAACTCTAGCTTGAATGTTCTACGTTCGCGGCGTTGCGGGCGGCCGTGGCGGGTGGCCCGCGCGGCCGCTCGATGTGTGCGCGGCGTGAATCCGGCAAAAAGCTAATCCTATTAGATAAATGCAACGGCGATGAGGGTATGCTCTTCTTCGTTAGCTAAGGGCATTAGCAAAGGAGGGGTCCTTGGAGGAACGGGAGAACGCGCGCGCCGCGGAGCCGGCCGCGAAGTGCGACGCCGTCTCGCGCGAGGCGCAGGGCGGGGAGTGGTCCGCGCTCGCGCGTGACCTGATGACGCAGACCCGCAGGTTGCGGATGTACGGCAAGGGCGCGATGCGCCGCTGGGACGGACGCGGCCGCGTGGGCGTGCTGCACGTGCTACACCATTCGGACGGCGCGCTGACGGCGGGCGAGCTTGCGCGCGCGTGCCACGTGACGTCGGCGCGCATGGCGCAGACGCTGAACCAGCTGGAGGCGGACGGCCTGATTACGCGCACGCCGAGCAAGGCGGACCGCCGGCGCACGAACGTGACGATAACGGCCTCGGGCGAGGCGGAGCTTCGCTCGTACTTCGACGGCGTGACGCGCTTTGCCGCCGGGCTGCTACGCCAGTTGGGCGAGAAGGACTCGCGCGAGCTCGTGCGCATCCTCGGGAGGCTCGCAGACGTCTTGCGCGAGGCTTCCGACGACCGCGGCACTGGCTACGGCGACGGCGCTGGCTGCGGCGACGGCGCGGGGGAAGGTGGCGCCCATGAGGCTCGCTAGGCTGCTTCGCGACCACGTGGGCGAGGTCGTGGCCGTGTTCGCGCTGCTGCTGGTGCAGGCGCTGTGCGAGCTCTCGCTGCCGCGCTACATGTCCGACATCGTGAACGTGGGCGTCGTGGGCTCGCAGGCCGGCAACGTCGCCTACCTGGGGCACATGGCGCTCGCGATGTTTGGCTTCTGCGTGGGGTCGCTCGCGGCGGCAACGCTCTCGGGCCTCATCGCGTCGCGCGTCGCGGCGGCGGTGGCGCGCGACCTTCGCCGCGAGGTGTTTGCAAAGGTGATGTCCTTCTCGCCCGCGGAGGTCAACCGGTTCTCGCAGTCGTCGCTTATCACGCGCTGCACCAACGACGTGCAGCAGATCCAGAACATGATCGTGATCATGCTGCGCATGGTCATGTTTGCGCCGGTCATGGGCGTGGTCGCCGTGGTGCAGGTCATGACGATGGGCGGCGGGCTCGCCTGGATCGTGGGCGCCGCGCTGTTGGCGGTGCTTGGCGTGGTGAGCGTGCTCTTCTCGCTCACGATGCCGCGCTTCAAGGCGATGCAGTCGCTGGTGGACCGCGTGAACCTGGTGACGCGCGAGATGCTGGACGGCCTCATGACCATTCGCGCGTTCGGGCGCCAGGACCATGAGCTCGGGCGCTTCGACGACGCGTCCGGCGAGCTTCGCGACGCGCAGCTGTTCGTGAACCGCGCGATGACGCTCATGATGCCGATCATGATGCTGGTCATGAATATGGCAACCGTCGCCATCGTGTGGTTTGGCTCGCACGGGGTGGCCGCCGGCGCGATGCGCGCGGGCGACATGATGGCGTTCATCAGCTACGCCATGATGATCGTGATGAGCTTCCTCGTCGTGTCGATGGTCGCCGTGATCCTGCCGCGCGCGGAGGTCTCCGTCGGTCGCGTGCAGGAGGTGCTCGCCGTCGAGCCCGCCGTGCGTGACCCCGAGCATCCCGTGGCGCCGGCCGCGGACGCGCCGCGCGGGCGCCTGGTCTTCGACCACGTGGGCTTTCGCTACCCGGACGCGGAGGGCGACGTCGTGAGCGACGTGAGCTTCTCGACCGCGCCCGGCAAGATAACTGCGATCGTGGGCTCCACGGGCTCCGGCAAGTCCACGCTGGTGCAGCTTGCGCCGCGCCTGTACGACCCCACGTCCGGCACCGTCACGCTTGACGGCGTCGACACGCGCCGGATGTCTCTGGCCGACCTGCGCTCCCGCGTGGGCTACGTGCCGCAGCAGGGCTTCCTGTTCTCGGGCAGCATCCGCAGCAACGTCGCGTTCGGCACGGACGCCGTGGGCACGGACGCGCCCGGGGCCGCGGGCCAGAAGGGCGCCGCGGGCGAGAAGGACCTGCTCCGCGCGGTGGAGGTTGCCCAGGCGTCCGAGCTCGTCTCGCAGAAGGACGGCGGGCTGGACGCGTCGATCGCGCAGGGCGGCACGAACGTGTCCGGCGGGCAGCGCCAGCGCCTGGCCATCGCCCGCGCGCTCGCGATGCACCCGGAGGTGCTTGTGCTTGACGACTCGTTCTCTGCGCTGGACTACGCAACGGACGCGCGGCTGCGCCAGGCACTGGCGCGCGAGTGCGCGGACACCGCCGTGCTGGTGGTGGCGCAGCGCGTCGCGACCGTCATGGGCGCGGATCAGATCGTCGTGCTGGACGAGGGCCGCGTCGTGGGGCAGGGCACGCACGAGGAGCTGCTGCGCAGCTGCCCCGAGTACCTTGAGATCGCGAAGAGCCAGCTCAGCGCAAGCGAGCTTGGCCTGAAGGAGGGTGAGTAGCCATGGCGGAAGGGACGCTGCGCGAGCAGGGTGCGAGGCAGGTGGGCCGTCCCGCGGGCCCGCGCGGGCACGGTCCGGGAGGCCGCATGGCGCCGGGCGAGAAGCCCAAGGACTTTGGCGGCACCATGAGAAAGCTCCTGCACTACATGGGCGCCTATCGCGTGGGGCTCATCGCTGCGGTGGCGCTTGCGATGGCGAGCGTGCTCTTCTCGGTCGTGGGACCGAAGGTCCTTGGCGGCGCAACGACGGAGGTCATCCGCGGGGCGCAGGCGGCCGCGGCCGGGACGGGCGGCATCGACTTTGGCAAGATCGGCCGCATACTTATTGGCCTGCTATGCATATATCTGGCGAGCGCCGCGGCGTCGGGTGTGCAGAGCTGGATTATGACGGGTGTGACGCAGAAGGTCGTGTACCGCATGCGCGGGCAGATCGCGCAAAAGATCTCGCGCGTGCCGCTCTCGTACTTCGACGGCGGAGCCATGTCGAAGGGCGACGTGCTCTCGCGCATGACCAACGACGTGGACACGCTGAGCCAGTCGCTTAACCAGGGCCTCATCCAGCTGGTGACCTCCGTCACGCAGATCGTGGGCGTCGCTGTCATGATGGTGTCGATCTCGCTTCCGCTCGCGGGCGTGACGTTCGTGACGCTGCCGGTGTCCGCGCTCGTCCTGGGCGTGCTGATCAAGAGGTCGCAGCGCTACTTCCGCCTGCAGCAACAGCAGCTTGGCGCCGTGAACGGCCGCGTCGAGGAGGACTTTAGCGGCCAGGTGGTCATCCAGGCGTTCAACCGCGGCGACCGCGCCGTCGAGCGCTTCGAGCGCGAGAACGACCAGCTGTACGAGAGCGCGTGGAAGAGCCAGTTCCTTTCCGGCCTCATGCAGCCGCTCATGAACCTCGTGGGCAACATGGGCTACGTCGGCGTCGTGGTGGTGGGTGCGGGCCTTGCCGTGACCGGCGCGATCATGCCGGGCGACATCCAGGCGTTCATCCAATATGTCAAGAGCTTTACCCAGCCCATCACGCAGCTTGCGACCGTGTCCAACGTGCTGCAGCAGATGGCGGCGTGCGCGGAGCGCGTGTTCGAGTTCCTGGACGCGCCGGAGGAGGAGGCGACCGCGCGCGTCGACCCCGCGACGGGCGAGCCCGCCGAGGCCATCGGCCGCGCGCGGGGCGCCGTCGACTTCGACCATGTCTCGTTTGGCTACCTCCCGGGCAAGACGATCATCCACGACTTCACGGCGGACGTGCGCCCCGGCCGCACTGTGGCGATCGTCGGCCCCACGGGCGCGGGGAAGACCACGCTCATGAAGCTCCTGCTGCGCTTCTACGACGTGGACGCCGGCACGCTGCGCGTGGACGTCCACGACGTGCGCGACGTTGCGCGCGAGGACCTGCGCCAGAACTTCGCCATGGTCCTGCAGGACGCGTGGCTGTTCAAGGGCACGATCCGCGAGAACATCCGCTTTGGCCGGCTCGATGCAACGGACGACGAGGTGGAGGCCGCCGCGCGCTACGCGCACTGCGAGCACTTCATCAAGACGCTGCCCGGCGGATACGACTTCCAGCTGGACGAAGGCGCCACGAACGTGAGCCAGGGCCAGCGCCAGCTGCTGACCATCGCGCGCGCCGTGCTCGCCGACCGCCCGATCCTCATCCTGGACGAGGCCACGTCCAACGTCGACACGCGCACGGAGTGGCGCATCCAGCGCGCCATGGACAAGCTCATGGCCGGCCGCACCAGCTTCGTGATCGCCCACCGGCTGTCGACCATCAAGCACGCGGACGCCATCTTGGTGCTGCGCGACGGCGACGTGGTCGAGAAGGGCACGCACGAAGAGCTGCTGGCCAAGGGCGGGTTCTACGCCCAGCTGTACCAGTCGCAGTTCGAGGGGGTCGCGTAAGGCGCCCGGCCGCGACAGGCCCGTTTGCGGGCCCGCGAACGTAGAACATATTTTCGACACATTCCCGCGACCTGCGGAAACGCGGCCCGAACGCCAACAAAAGATTGAGTGTTTGACGTTCGGGCAGTTTCATGTGCCCCAGGCGCCCGTGTAAGGCCGGCCCTGGCCCCACGCGCGGGCGCTAACGTATAACTAAAATCTCGCGCACATGTGCCAACTGGGCAAACGTGCCGCTAACGTAGAACTAAAAAATATAGTTCTACGTTAGCGCCCGCCCAGCACCCCCAGCCCGCCCCGGCGCGCCCGGCCCGTGCTACCCAACCACGCCGCGAGCCAGGCGTGAAAGCACGGCGCGCACCCGCTCGAGGTCGGCCACGGGCACGTGCTCGTTCGGCTTGTGCGCAACCTCCAGGCTGCCCGGCCCGTACGAAAGGCACTCGCGGTTGTGGCAGATCCCCGCCACGACCGCGGTGTCCGTGTATCCCGTGAACGTGCCGGTCCCCACGTCGTACCCCTCGCCGTGCGCGGCGTCGCGCAGGGCGGCCAGCAGCGCGGAGTCCGGGTTCGGCTCGATGGCGGGCCGGTCGCCCGTCACGCGATAGCTGCCGCGCACGCCGGGCACGGCCTCCTCCGCGCGCGCGATCGCCTGCTCCACAAGGCCTCGCGCCCAGGCCGTGTCGTAGGGCGGCACAAGCCGCATGTCGATCCACACGCGCGCAAAGTCCGGGACCACGTACGGGCTGTAGCCGCCCTCTACCTGCCCAAACGTGACCGTCGGCCTGCCAAGCGACGCGTGCGGCGCAAGCGTCTGGAACGCGCGGCGAACATGGCAGATGGCCTCGCTCAGCGCAGCCACCGCGTCCGCGCCCCTCCAAGGGGTGCTCGCGTGCGCCGTCACGCCGGCCATGTCCAGCTCAAACCACGTTCGCCCCTTGTGCGCGCCGCGCGCGAGCGAGTCCGTGGGCTCCGTGTCCAGCACCCACCCGCGACCGTCCAGCCAGCCCGCGCGGATGGCGGCCTCGCAGCCGCGCATCACGTCCTCCTCGTCGACGGTGCATAGCAGAGAAACGCTGCGCTCGGGCGCGCATCCGCGCCTCCGCACCAGGTCGATCGCGTCGCCGAAGGCGAGCATCGCGCAGGCGAGCCCGCCTTTCATGTCGCAGGAGCCGCGTCCCCAGAGCTCCCCGTCGCGCACGACGCCGCCAAGCGGCGGCGTCTCGTCAGACCATCCGTCGCCCAGCTGCACGGTGTCCATGTGGCAGCACAGCGTCAGGTCGGCCGGGCCGGGCCCGGCGGGGGAGTCGTCCCCCGCCGCCATCCCCGCGCCGCCGCCCGCCGCCGGAATCGTCGCGCGCAGGCACGTGCGGCCGGGAAGCGCCTCCAGCTCCTCAAGCGTCGCGAGCGGCGTGCCGTCGGCGGCGCGCGCCGCGTCCACCCGGGGTGCAAGCCACGCCCGCACAAAGCGCTCCAGCTCGCCCTCGTACGCGCCCGGGTCAGAGCTGTCTATCCGCACCAGCTCCGCGGCCAGCTGCGTTACCTCATCCTCTTCGCTCGCGTCGCATTCCATTGCCGCTCGCCCCCAAAATCTGCCGATGACCGAATTTCTCAGCCTGTTGCATATTCGCCGTCCCTACTCTACTCTCATAAGCAAACAAAAAAGGTGGAAGCCAAACAAAAAAGAAGTTTGGCAAAGCCCGACCCAGAACAGAGGAGAAGAACATGGCAGAGGCCCAAGGTTCATCCGCACTGTTTAGCCAAGACGGCAAGCTCTCGGCGCAGGAACTCATCCCCATGGCGTTGCAGCACGTGGTTGCGGCGGTCGTGGGCATCATCACGCCCGCGATCATCGTGGCAAACCTATGCCACCTGCCGGCAGACCAGAAGACCCTGCTCATCCAGGTGTCGCTCGTGATGAGCGGCCTGGTCACGCTCGTGCAGGCGCATCCGCTGTTCGGCGGCCGCTTCGGCTCGGGCCTGCCCGTGATCATGGGCACGTCGTTCGCGTACGTACCCACGCTCTCCGCCGTCGGGGTCCAGTTCGGCATCGGCGCCATCCTCGGGGCAGAGATCATCGGCGGCGCCGTCGCGGTCGTGTTCGCGCTGTTCTTCCGCAAGATCAAGTCGCTGTTCCCCAGCGTCGTCACCGGCACCGTCGTCCTGTGCATCGGCATCTCGCTCTACACCGTCGCCGTGGGCTACATGGCCGGCGGCTCCGGCTCGTCCACGTTCGGCAGCGCGCAGAACTGGCTCGTCGCGCTCGTGACGCTCGTGGCGTGCGTGTACTTCTCCAACTTCGGCAAGGGCGTGTTCAAGCTCGGCTCGCTGCTGTTCGGCATGCTCGTGGGCTACGTGCTCGCCCTCGCGCTCGGCATGGTCAGCTACGACGCCGTCGTCGCGTCCAACTGGTTCGAGCTCCCGCACTTCATGCCGTTCGCCATCAAGTTCGTCCCCGCGTCCATCGCCAGCATCACCATCGTGTTCATCGTCGCCTCGCTCGAGACCATCGGCAACTTCACCGGCGCCACCGTCGGCGGCATGGACCGCGAGCCCAACGTGCAGGAGCTCACGGGCGGCCTGGTGTCCCAGGGCATCATGACCATGGTCGGCGCGTTCTTCGGCGCCATGCCCACGTCGTCCTTCGGCCAGAACGTCGGCATCGTCACCCAGACCCGCGTCATCAACCGCCGCGTGTTCTCCACCGCCGCCATCATCCTCGTCGCCGCCGGCCTCATGCCCAAGCTCGCCGCGGTGCTCTCCGGCATCCCGCAGGCCGTCATCGGCGGTGCCACCATCAACGTGTTCGGCACCATCAGCATGACCGGCATCCGCATGCTCACGAAGGACGGCCTCACGCCGCGCCGCGCGTCCATCGCCGGCCTCTCCGTCGCGCTCGGCATGGGCGTGTCCCTCACGAGCGGCGCCCTCACCGGCCCCGGCATGCCCGGCTGGGTCAACCAGGTCTTCGGCGGGTCCGCCATCGTGATCGCGGCCATCACGGCCATCATTCTCAACCTCGTGCTGCCCAAGGGCGGTCCCGACCAGGACGTCGTCGAGGCCGTCGAGGGCGCGTCCGAGATAGCAAATGAGGGCGTGAGCGCGCTGTACCAGAGCGCCGCGACCGGCGTCCCCGCGGTCGAGCACGTCGCCGACGCGGACATCCACGTCGCCACCGGCTCCGCGCCCGCCGCTCAGGATGGCGAGAAGAACGGCAACGCCTAGTCGCCGTCGCAAGCCAAACGCAAGCCAGGCGCAGTCCAGGCGCAGTCCAAACGCAGGCGGTGCGGTCGCGCGAGAGCGTGGCCGCACCGCCTTTACACCTCGCGGCCGCACCTGCGCCCGCAGCCCCGCGCCCGCACGTCCGCCCGCACCCATGCAAGAGGGCCCCGCGCACCACGCGCGAGGCCCTCTCCGCAAGGCTCGATCCGTGCGCTACTCCTGGCCCGCGGCGCGCTTCGCCTCGTCCATGTAGCTGTACAGCGTGTACTTCGATATCCCAAAGTAGTTGCAGACCTTCTGCCCGCTCTTCGTAACCAGGAACGCGCCGGAGTCGTTCAGGAACCCTATGGCCTTCACCTTGTCCTCCTTGCTCATCAGCGCCACGGGCTTGCCCACGATGCGCACGCTCTGCTCGATGAGCTCGTCCAGGAGGTCCGTCACGTTGTGCGGAATGGTCTCGGGGTTCGGGTCGGGCGCGTCCGTCAGCGCCGTGAACCCCTTCAGAACCTCCTGCATCGCCATGAAAAGCGTCGTGTCGTAGTTGATCGCGAAGATCGCGGACGGCTCGCCGTCCTCGTCGCGAAAGAAGATCGTGCTCGACTTCAGGACCTTGCCGTCCTCGGTCTTCGTCAGGTACGCAAGCTTGTCGTGAAGCTTGCTCGGGTCCGTGCGCAGCGCCTTCAGCACCACGTTCGAGGGGCCGTCGCCCACCTTGCGGCCGGTTATGTGGCCGTTCTCTATCGCCACGATGGTGCTGTCCGGGTCGCTCGACCTCAGGTCGTGCACAACTACCTCGCAGTTGTCGCCAAACTGCGCGGCCACGCCGCGCGCCAGGCGCTTCAGAAAGTCAATCTGCTGCTGATGCATGGTCTGTTGCATATAAATGTCTCACGCTCTTCTCGCCGTCCGCAACGCGCCTCGCTGGGCGAGAAGGGCGGCGGCCTTCGTTGCTAACAAAAATTAATGCTATCATAGCATTTTGTTTGGAAGAACGGCTGCCGGCACGGCGTGCGCATGCCGCTCGCGCGGCAAATCGACCGTACGCCGACTGCCGACCGCGCCGCACGTGCGCTGTGACACTATGGAGACTAACGATTTGTTTGGTAACCAACTAACGATTTGTTAGAATCGTTACGGAGCCGCGGAACACGCGGCGGGGCGGCCGGGGCCCGCGTTGGCAACGCCCGGCCGGCGCGGTAATAGAGGCCGCGTCCGTACTCATACGACGTCGTAGCTGATCTTCGACACGTTCCAGGGAGCAGCCATGCTACTTGTCGAGAACGGGCGCGTCGTCACGCGCAGCAACGAGAACCCCTACATCGCCGACGGCGCGGTCGCGATCGACGGCACCAAGATCGTCGCGGTCGGCGGGCGAGAAGAGCTTCGCCGCGCATACCCCAACGCCACCAGCCTCGACGCCCACGGCGGGCTCGTCATGCCGGGCCTCATCAACTGCCACACGCACATCTACTCCGGCCTGGCGCGCGGCCTTGCCATCAAGGGCTGCAACCCCACCAACTTCCTGGAGAACCTCGAGCAGCAGTGGTGGAACATCGACCGTCACCTCACGCTCGACGGCACGCGCGCCTGCGCGTACGTCACCATGATGGAGTCGTTCCGCAACGGCGTCACCACCATCTTCGACCACCACGCGAGCTTCCGCCAGATCCCGGGCTCGCTCTTCGCCATCAAGGACGTCGCGCAGGAGATGGGCATGCGCGCGTGCCTGTGCTACGAGGTCTCGGACCGCGACGGCAAGCAGAAGCTGCAGGAGTCCATCCAGGAGAACGCCGACTTCGCCCGCTGGGCCGCCGCGCAGGACTCCGACATGATCGCCGCCATGTTCGGCGGGCACGCGCTCTTCACGCTGCCCGACGAGGCGCTCGACGCCATGGCGCAGGCGAACGACGGCCTGACCGGCTTCCACGTGCACGTGTGCGAGGGCATGGACGACGTGTACGACTCCGCCCAGAGGCACGGCACGAGCTCGGTGCACCGCCTGCTCGACCACGGCATCCTCGGCCCGAAGACCATGCTCGGCCACTGCATCCACGTGTCCCCGGCCGACATGGACATCATCGCCGGCACGCACACCAAGGTCGTGAACAATCCGCAGTCCAACGCCAACAACGCCGTCGGCACCGCGCCCGTGCTCGAGTTCTTCAAGCACGGCATCACCGTCGCCATGGGAACGGACGCCTACACGCACGACATGCTCCAGTCCCTCAAGGCGTTCGTGCCGCTGCAGCGCCTGAACTCCGCGCTGCCCAACGTCGCCTGGGGCGAGGCCATGACCATGCTGTTCAAGAACAACGCAGAGGTCGCGAACATGTACTTCTCGGCCAAGCCGCAGGGCAAGCCGCTCGGCGTGCTCGAGCCCGGCGCCGCCGCGGACGTGGCGATCTTCGACTACCCGGCGCCCACGCCGCTTGGGGCGGACAACGTCGACGGCCACATCCTGTTTGGCGTCGAGGGCCACGACTGCCGCACCACCATCGTGAACGGCCGCGTCGTCTACCGCGACCGCGAGTTCGTGGACTGCGACAAGGAGAAGATCGACGCGTTCGTGATGCAGCAGGCCAAGGAGCTCTGGGGGGAGCTCAACGGCCGCGCGTACTAGGCGCCACCACCACAAAATCCCGGGCGGCGGGGGCATGCGTCCCGCCGTCCGGCGCTCTTCGTCGTCCCGCGGACGCTAAGTGCGGGGACCATACGCGCGTGCCCGACGCGGGCACCTTCGGAGAGGAAACAGCACTATGAGCGACATCATGCGCCCCATGTCCTTCGACCACCTCATGACGTGGATCCTGGACGAGTACGAGTCCCAGCAGACCATCTTCGGCCAGCGCCGCCTTGCCCGCACGGAGCCGGCGGCGGCCCGTCCCATCTTTGGCGAGAAGATCGAGACCCCGTTTGGCCCGGCGGCCGGTCCCAACACCCAGCTCGCCCAGAACATCGTCGCGAGCTACGTGACGGGCGCGCGCTTCTTCGAGCTGAAGACCGTCCAGAAGATGGACGGCGCCGAGCTTTCCGCCTGCGTGAACAAGCCGTGTATCCTCGCGTCCGACGAGGGCTACAACTGCGAGTGGTCCACGGAGCTCACCGTGCCGCAGGCGTTTGGCGAGTACGTGAAGGCATGGGTCGCGTGCAAGCTGCTCGCGCGCGAGTTTGTCTTTGGCGACCCCGACGGCTTCGTGTTCAACATGTCCGTCGGCTACGACCTCGAGGGCATCAAGACCCCCAAGGTCGACTCGTTCATCGACGGCATGAAGGACGCGTCCGCAACGCCGGAGTTCAGGGAGGCCATCGCCTGGGCGCACGCGAACGTCGACCGCTTCCGCCACGTGGACGCCGCGTTCGTGGACTCCATCACGCCGCACATCAGCGACTCCATCACCGAGTCCACGCTCCACGGCTGCCCGCCCGCAGAGATCGAGCGCATCGCGACCCACCTCATCTGCGAGAAGGGCCTGAACACCTACATCAAGTGCAACCCGACGCTCCTGGGCTACGAGTACGCGCGCAAGACGCTCGACTCCCTCGGCTTCGGCTACATCGCGTTCGACTCGCACCACTTCGACGAGGACCTGCAGTGGGAGGACGCCGTCCCCATGATGGAGCGCCTGCAGGTGCTTGCCGCCGAGCGCGGCGTCGAGTTCGGCGTCAAGCTCACGAACACCTTCCCGGTGGACGTCACCCGCGGCGAGCTCCCCAGCGAGGAGATGTACATGTCCGGCCGCGCACTGTACCCGCTGTCGCTCACGCTCGCGAGCCGCATCGCCAGGCAGTTCGACGGCAACATCCGCATCTCGTACTCCGGCGGCGCCACCGCAAACAACGTCTTCGGCCTCGTGGACGCGGGCATCTGGCCCGTCACCATGGCCACCAACGAGCTGAAGCCCGGCGGATACGCGCGCTTCGTGCAGGTCGCGGAGGTGCTCTCGCACCAGGCAGACGCCGGCAAGCCGTTCGCGGGCGTCGACGCGGCAAAGGTGTCCGCCCTCGTGGATGCGGCGCTCGCCGGGGGCGACTGCCGCAAGCCCATCAAGCCGGAGCCCGACCGCCACGTCCTGGGCGAGCTGCCGCTCACGGACTGCTTCGTCGCGCCGTGCCGCGAGGACTGCCCCATCCGCCAGGACATCCCCGGCTACGTGCAGGCCGTGGGCGAGGGCCGCTACGCCGACGCGCTGAACATCATCCTCGAGCGCAACGCCCTTCCGTTCACCACGGGCACCATCTGCCCGCACACCTGCGGAAACTCCTGCATGCGCAACTACTACGAGGAGCACGTGCACATCCGCGACCTCAAGCTCGAGGCTGCCGAGAAGGCCTTTGACGATGTGCTCCCCACCCTCTCGGCGCGCGGCAGCGTCGCGGGTCGCAAGGTCGCGATCATCGGCGGCGGCCCGGCCGGCCTCTCCGCCGCGTCCTTCCTGAGCCGCGCCGGCGTGGACGTCACCGTCTTCGAGCGCACGAAGAGCCTCGGCGGCATCGTGCGCCACGTGATCCCCGGCTTCCGCATCTCGGACGACGCCATCGACCACGACGTCGCGCTCTGCAAGGCGTACGGCGCCACGTTCGAGCTCGGCCGCGAGGTCGCGAGCGCGGGCGAGCTGCTGGCGCAGGGCTACACGGACGTCGTCGTCGCCGTCGGCGCGTGGGCGCCGGGACGCCCCGCCCTCAAGAGCGGCAAGGCGCTGGACGCGCTCGAGTTCCTCGAGGCGTTCAAGCGCGACCCCGCGTCCCTTGACCTGGGCACGGACGTCGTCGTGGTGGGCGGCGGCAACACCGCCATGGACGTCGCGCGCGCCGCGAAGCGCGTGCCGGGCGTGAGGAACGTGCGCCTTGCGTACCGCCGCACCGTCCGCTACATGCCTGCCGACGAGGAGGAGCTCGCGATGGCGCTCGAGGACGGCGTGGAGCTCCTGGAGCTCCTTGCGCCGGACACGCTGGAAGACGGCGTCCTGACCTGCGACGTCATGGAGCTGGGCGAGCCTGACGCATCCGGCCGCCGTCGCCCCGTCGCAACGGGCCAGACCCGCGAGGTCCCCGCGACCGCCGTCATCGCGGCGGTGGGCGAGCGCGTGGATGGCGGCGTGTACGCGGCCTCCGGCTGCGAGCTGGACGAGAGGGGCCTGCCCGTGGTCGACGCCACGCTGCAGACGAGCGTCCCCCACGTGTTCGCGGTGGGCGACTGCCGCCGTGGCCCCGCGACCGTGGTGAAGGCCATCGCCGATGCGCAGGTCGTCGCCCGCGCCATCGCGAACGCCAGCTTCGACGCGCAGGAGGCCACGAACATCGCGGCCGAGGTGGCCAAGGTCTTCTCGCAGCGCGGAAACCTGTGCGCGGACTGCGCCAGCACGGACAAGACGCGCTGCCTGAGCTGCGCCGCCGTGTGCGAGACCTGCGTCGAGGTCTGCCCGAACCGCGCGAACGTGGCCGTGCGCGTGCCCGGCATGCGCCAGGCGCAGATCGTCCACGTGGACGGCATGTGCAACGAGTGCGGCAACTGCGCCGTGTTCTGCCCGTACTCCCAGGGCCGCCCGTACAAGGACAAGCTCACGCTGTTCTGGAGTCGCGAGGACTTCGACGACTCCACAAACGAGGGCTGGCTGCCCACGGAGGACGGCGCGCTGGTGCGCCTTGGCGGCACCGTCGCCACCTACGACGTGGAGGACGTGGCGTGCGGGCTTCCGGAAGACGTTCGCAAGATCATCGTGACGGTGCGCGACAAGTACGCGTACCTGCAGGGATAGGAGGGCCTCTCTATGGCCAAGCGTATGCCAAGGGTCGCGGTCGTCCACTGCGTGGGCGGCACGGCACTGCTTGACGGCATCGTGCGGGAGGAGCTGCCGCACGACTGCGCCCAGATCAAGGCGGAGCATCCTAACGGGATCGGCGTGTGCTCGTGGGGGTGCCTGGGCGGCGGCAGCTGCGAGGCCGCCTGCCCGTTTGGCGCCATCCACGTGGACGCCGACCGCCACGTGGCCGTGGTGGAACGCGACGCGTGCCGTGGCTGCGGAAAGTGCGCGAAGGCGTGCCCGCAGCACCTCATCACCGTGGCGCCCGCCGCGAACGTGATCCAGGTGCGGTGCTCGAACAAGGACCGCGGGCCCGCGGCGCGCAAGGCCTGCCCCAACAGCTGCATCGGCTGCGGCGTGTGCGAGCGCGTGTGCCCCATGGGCGCGGTGCGCGTGGTCGACGGCCGCGCGGTTATAGACGACGAGAAGTGCGTGGCATGCGGCATGTGCGCGACGAAGTGCCCGCGCGGCGCCATACACGATGCGAACGGCATCATGGCCGTGAGGTAGGGAAGACATGGCAGAGCAGTTCACGTTCACCGTCAACGGAAAGACGGTCACCACCGACCAGGACAAGCCGCTGCTGCGCTTCTTGCGCGACGACCTGGGCCTCACGTCCGTGAAGGACGGCTGTAGCGAGGGCGCGTGTGGCACGTGCACCGTGGGCGTCGATGGCATCGCCACCAAGGGGTGCGTCATCACCACGCGCCTGGCCCAGGGCCGCACCATCGAGACCGTGGAGGGCCTCACGCACGAGGAGCAGGAGGCGTTTGTGTACGCGTTCGGCGCCGTGGGCGCCGTGCAGTGCGGCTTCTGCATCCCTGGCATGGTCATGAGCGGCGCCATGCTGGTGCGCCGCAACCCCGACCCCTCCGAGGAGGAGGTCAAGTGGGCCATCCGCGGCAACATCTGCCGCTGCACCGGCTACAAGAAGATCATCGAGGGCATCCTGAAGGCCGCGGCCATCCTGCGTGGAGACGAGCGCATGGACGATGCGCTGGAGAAGGGCGAGGACTACGGGGTGGGCGAGCGCGCCTTTCGCGTGGACGTGCGCCGCAAGGTGCTGGGCTACGGCAAGTACCCGGACGACCTCACGCGCGAGGACTACCCGGACATGTGCTACGCGAGCGCGGTGCGCTCGAAGTACCCGCGCGCACGCGTGGTGAGCATCGACACGTCGAAGGCCGAGGCGCTGCCGGGTGTGGTGGGCGTCCTTCTCGCCCGCGACGTGCCCGTGAACCAGGTGGGCCACCTGATCCAGGACTGGGACGTGATGATCGCGGAGGGCGACGTCACGCGCTGCGTGGGCGACGCCATCTGCCTGGTGGTCGCCGAGGACGAGGCGACGCTCGCGAAGGCGAAGCGCCTGGTGAAGGTGGAGTACGAGGTGCTGGAGCCCGTGCGCAACATCGCGGAGGCGAAGGCCGCCGGCGCGCCTTTGGTGCACGAGAGCTTCAACGCGTTTGGCAACCACGTGGTGCTTCACGACAATGTGTGCCAGAGCCGCCACATCACGCGCGGCGACGCGAAGGCCGCGCTGGCCGCGTCCGCGCACGTGGTGACGCACGACTTCGAGACGCCGTTCACGGAGCACGCGTTTCTGGAGCCGGAGTGCGCCGTCGCGTTTCCGTACAAGAACGGCGTGAAGGTGTGCAGCACGGACCAGGGCGCGTACGACACCCGCAAGGAAGTCGCGCACATGTTTGGCTGGGACGCGGAGCCCGAGCGCGTGGTGGTGCAGACCATGCTGGTGGGCGGCGGCTTTGGCGGCAAGGAGGACGTGTCCGTGCAGCACCTGGCCGCGCTGGCGGCCGTGCGCTTTGGGCGCACCGTCAAGTGCAAGCTCACGCGCCAGGAGTCTTTGGCGTTCCACCCGAAGCGCCACTACATGTACGCGACGTTCACGCTGGGCTGCGACGAGGACGGGCACCTCACGGGCCTGGACTGCGAGGTCAACTTCGACACCGGCGCGTACGCGAGCCTGTGCGGCCCCGTGCTGGAGCGCGCGTGCACGCACGCCGTCGGCCCGTACACGTACCAGAACACGGACATCCGCGGCTTTGGCTACTACACCAACAACCCGCCGGCGGGGGCGTTCCGCGGCTTTGGCGTGTGCCAGACGGAGTTCGCGCTCGAGGCGTGCATGGACCTTCTTGCGAAGGAGGTGGGCATCAGCCCGTGGGAGATGCGCTGGCGCAACGCCGTGGAGCCGGGCGAGGTCCTGCCTAACGGCCAGATCGCGGACTGCTCCACCGCGCTGAAGGAGACGCTGCTTGCGGTGAGGGACGTGTACGAGAAGAACGCGTCCCACGCCGGCATCGCGTGCGCCATGAAGAACTCCGGCGTGGGCGTGGGGCTTCCCGACGCCGGCCGCGCGAACATCCGCGTCGAGGGCGGGCGCGCGGTGGTGTACTCCGCCACGTCCGACATCGGCCAGGGCTGCAACACCGTCTTTTTGCAGGACGTGGCCGAGGCCACGGGGCTGCCGCTCGAGGCGCTCGCGAACGGCGAGTGCTCCACCGAGGCGGCGCCGGACTCCGGCACCACGTCCGGCTCGCGCCAGACCGTCGTGACCGGCGAGGCCGTGCGCGGCGCCGCGTTCCTGCTGCGCGACGCCATGCTCGACGTGGAGGCCGGCCGCCCCGTGCCGCAGGGCCCGGTGCGCGCCAAGGGCGACGGCAAGACCATCACCTACGAGGACGGCACGCCGTACCAGGGCGTTGGCTACGCCGACGGCAGCGCGCTCGTCGCGGGCCACGGCATCCACCCCGCAGACCCGAGGGCGGCGCTTCTCGCCCTGGAGGGCCACGAGTTTGGCTACGTGTACTTCGAGCCCACGGACAAGCTGGGCGCCGACAAGCCCAACCCGAAGAGCCACATCTGCTACGGATTCAGCTCCACGGTCGTCGTCCTGGAGGAGAAGGGCCCCAACCGCGGCAAGATAAAGGAGATCTATGCGGCGCACGACTCCGGCAAGGTCGTGAACCCCATCGCGATCCAGGGCCAGATCGAGGGCGGCGTGCTCATGGGCATGGGCTACGCGCTGACGGAGGACTTCCCGATGAAGGACGCCGTGCCGCAGGCGAAGTACGGCACGCTCGGACTGCTGCACTCCACGCAGATCCCGAACATCCACGCGATCTACGTGGAGAAGGAGCACCTGCTGCCGGTGAGCTACGGCGGCAAGGGCATTGGCGAGATCGCCACCATCGGCACCGCGCCCGCCGTGCAGAACGCGTACCACCAGCTGGACGGCGAGCTGCGCTGGAGGCTGCCGCTGGACGACACGCCGTACTCGCGCAAGCGCGCGTGGGGAGACGAGCGGCTCTCCGTCCTGAAGGAGGATGCGGGGGAGTAGCTCGCGGCGCGTGCGCCGGGCGGCGCGAAGCCGCGGCAGGCATTGGCGGCGTGGGACGTTGCCAGCTGCGACGCCGTGGCAAGGCGATGAATTGGGTGCTCGTGGGTCCGTGCGACTCGCGGGCGCCCTGTCTTTTTTGGCTTTGCTCCGAACCTGACGACATCTGATGAAATGAGCCCGGAGCGG
This sequence comes from Parafannyhessea sp. LCP19S3_B1, assembly GCF_052121955.1. Taxonomy (NCBI): domain Bacteria; kingdom Bacillati; phylum Actinomycetota; class Coriobacteriia; order Coriobacteriales; family Atopobiaceae; genus Parafannyhessea; species Parafannyhessea sp. LCP19S3_B1. The sequence goes on from NZ_JBQKDH010000007.1 coordinate 101,745, forward strand.
GGTGGATGGCTCTCTGTTGAGCGGCTCTCTGGGGATGTTTGGTCGTGCGGCGTCGGTACACGCGAGCCCCGAGTTGACATGCCGGCACACATTGCGGCCGAGTTTCACGGGTCGGTGCAAGCTCGCGGCCGACGTGTACCGGGCCGGTACACTTCGAAGCCCAGTTTGCAGGGGGCCCTGCAAACTCGCGGCAGACGTGTACGGGGCGGGTACACATGGGCGCGCTTTTGACAAGAAGTTGCAAACTCGGGTCAGACGAGTGCCATCATTAGTTGAACCATGTCAGGAACTCTTAGATGTGTACCGAGTAGTTCGTTAAGACTTTGATCGCGCAGCTCATCTACCTCATGTTATGTGGAATTAGACTAATTCCTCATGGTACACGTCAGGCCCGAGTTTGCATTTTCCGGTACACATGGGCGAGTTCCTGCCATGGTTAGAACATTTATGGCACACGTCGGCCGCGAGTTTGCGGGATCCCGTACGTTTCTGCCACACGTGTACCGGCGGGGCGTGCCTCCCGTACACATGAGGGGCGAGCTTGCAGGCCTCCCGCGAACTGGAGGCCGACGTGTACCGCGGGGGCGCCTTCCGGTACCCGTCTGCCCCGAGTTTCGTGCGGGCGTGCAAACTCGGCGCAGGTGTGTACCGGCGCTGGGTCTCGCCCGTACTCGTGAGGGCCGAGTTTACGCCCGCCGTGCAAACTCGCGGCAGAAGTGTACCGACGTGTGCCGGCGCGCCCCACGTCCGTCGGACCCGCCGCTTCCGACTCTACGCCAGGGGCAGCCGCAGCGCCCTCCAAAGGCGCGACAGCCTGGGCGCCCGCGCTGCCTGCGGCCTCCGCGGACGCCATCCGTCCAGCATCAGCACCGTAACCGCAAGGTCCAGCGCATACGCGGCGCACACCAGCCCGGCCGCAGCCAGAACGGCGCCGTGGTCCAGCGTCGCGAGCCCGCCCAGGATCGTCGGCTGCAAGAGCTTGACGTTTATCACTGCGAACACGCCAAACACGCAGCTGGCCTGCGGGCACACCAGACCGCGATAGTTCAGGGGGAACATGGAGTAGTCCCACCACCTGCGTCCAAAGCGCCGCTCAAGCAGGGCGCCGGCGCAGTACTCCAGCGCCGTCGACAGCACAAAGCCCAGAGCAAACAGCGCCGCTGCGTTTCGTACGCCGCCCATCGTAAACCACACCACGATGGCGCACGTGCCGTAGATCGGGCAGGTCGGCCCAAACAGCATGCCGCGCCTCGCAAGGCGACGCTCCACCACGCTGCAGTAGCACGTCTCCCAGACCCATCCGCCCACGCTGATGATGGTGCAGCTCAGCGCAAGGTACGCAAGGCTCATCGCCGCTCCGTGCAGCACGCTACATCACCGTCCCCTCAAGCGGTGCGTACGGCCTGCGCATCAGCACCTCGCGCAGCGTGCAGTACTTGTCCGCCAGCGTGACCACCCATCCCTCGCGATGGCGAGGCGGCGCGGGCACAAACGGAAACATGTGATGCGCAATCACGTCGCGTTCGACGCCGTTCAGTGCAAAGTCGCGGCTTGCGTTCTCCAGCGCGCGCCGAGGGTGCGTGAAGCCGTGCCAGCGGTCCGGCGCGTGGTCGTGCCAGTCGTACAGAAAGTAGTCATGCAAGAGCGCGCCGCGCACCAGCGACCGCTCGTCCAACCTCAGGCGCATCGCCCGCGCAAACGCGAGCGAGAAGTACGCCACCGCCTCGCAGTGCTCCATCGTGGACGTGTCGCCGTGCTGCGTGAACGCCGCCATCTGCCTGAACTCCGCCGTCCGCACGACGGGTCCCGCAATCCGCGTGTACGTCTCGGCCACGCCGCTCGCCGCCCCTTCGCTCGCCATCCCGCGCGTATGCCCGCCCCCTCGGCGCCGCATCCCGCGGCGACAGTCGTCGTCGGCGCCCTCGGGCGCCCGTTCGCACCCATTATTTCCAAAATTGGAAATAAGTGCAAATCGGGAAATAGCGTGCCGTGGTAACCTGTCACCAAAGGGCGGGGGAGAGGAACAGGATGAGCCGGTCGCAAGATGGCCCCACAACGGGAGCGGATACTAGGGCGCAGGACAAGCGCGTGGCGCGCACCCGCCGTGCCATCCGCGAGGCGCTCCTCAACCTCATGGCCCAGCGCGGCGGCGCGGACATCACGCCCAAGGACGTCGCGGACGCGGCCCTCATCAACAAGAAGACGTTCATGGCGCACTACGCCAGCGTCGGCGCCGTCATCCAAGAGATGGAGGACGAGGCCGTAAGCTCCGTGAGCGAGGTCCTCGACGAGGCTGCGGCCGCCACGGACGAGGAGGGCCTCGCCCGCGCGATCGAGCGCCTGGGCTCCATGGTCACGGACGGCGCCTCCAGCCTCGGCCGCCTGCTGCGCACCGGCGCGCGCGAGGACGTCGTCGCCCGCATCCAGCTCGCCGTGCGCGACCGCCTTCGCCGCGTCGTCGGCGCCGCGGAGGACGACCTCGCCTGCGACTTCCTGGCCGGCGGCATCACCAGCGCGTTCCGCCGCTGGGTGGGCGAGAAGGACCGCCCCAGCGCGCAGGAGCTCAGCCGCAGGGTGCGCCGGCTCGTGCGCAGCGTCGCCCCCGTGCGCCGCGACGCGCCCCAATCCTGACGCGTCCCGTCGCCGCGCCGCGCCCCGGTCCGGCGCCCCAGCCGCCTACCGACCAAACATTCCGTTAGCCTAACAATAAATAAGTCTGCATAACAACAAGACTAACATCGCTCCCAATCACAGGGGCCGCGGCACCGTCCGGCCAGACGAGAGGAGAGCGCATGGCAGAAGAGTACGACTACCACAAGATGTGGGCCGACCTCGGCATGGACGTCGAGGCGCACGACGGGCTGCTCGCCGCGGTGGGCCAGATGTACGGGGATGCGTTTCTCACCCAGAAGAACCGTCCAAAGTCAACGTCCTATCTGGACGGCGTCGCGGGCGCGCTGCACTCCGGCCGCATCCGCGAGCTTGTGGAGGGGCGTGCGGCCGGCAACCCCAAGAAGGTCGTCGGCACGTTCTGCCTCTACGTCCCAGAGGAGGTCGTGACCGCGGCCGGCGCCGTCGAGGTCGGCCTGTGCGCCGGCGCGGAGTGGGCGCCGGAGGAGGCCGAGAAGTACGTTCCGCGCAACACCTGCCCCCTCATCAAGGGCTTCATGGGGTTCAAGCTCGCACGCGTCTGCCCGTACATCGAGAGCGCGGACCTCGTGGTGGGCGAGAACACCTGCGACGGCAAGAAGAAGGCGTACGAGCAGTTCGGCCGGCTCAAGGACACGTACGTGATGGACGTGCCCCACGTCCGCAACGACGACACGCGCGCGCAGTGGCGCAACGAGGTCAAGCGCCTCGCGGCAAGGCTCGAGGAGCTCACCGGCCAGAAGATCACGGCCGACGGCCTGCGCGCCGCCATCAGGCTCGCGAACGACAAACGCCGCGCCCTCCAGCGCCTCGACGCGACACGCACGGCAGACCCCGTCCCCATCAGCGGCCTCGACTGCCTGCTCACGGCCCAGGCGGCGTTCATGGACGACTCCGCCCGCCTGACGGGCGCCATCAACGACATGGCCGCGGAGTGCGAGAAGCGCGTGGAGGACGGCGTCGGCGTCGCCCCCAGGGGCGCGAAGCGCATCCTGTACACCGGGACCCCCATGGCGGTGCCCAACTGGAAGCTCTTCAACATCATCGAGAAGGCCGGGGGCGTCGTCGTCGGGGAGGAGTGCTGCACCGGCAGCCGCTACTACAAGGACCTCGTCCCGGAGGACGGCGAGACCGTCGACCAGATGCTGAACGACATCGCGGACCGCTACCTCAACATCCAGTGTGCAATCTTCACCCCCAACGAGGGCCGCAAGCGCGACGTGATCGACATGGCACGCAGGTTCAAGGCGGACGGCATCATCGACTGCTCCCTGCAGTTCTGCACCATCTACGACATGGAGGCCACGGGCATGGAGCTTGCCGCCCGCGAGGCCAACATCCCGTACATGCACCTGACCACCGGCTACTCCAACGAGGACGACGGCCAGCTCAGGACGCGCATCGAGGCCTTCCTCGAGATGATCTAGCCACCTCGGGCGGCGCCTCGCAGGCGTCGCCCGATTTTATTGCGCCCGCCGCGCCGTGCCTACCGCCCGCGGAGCAAAACAAAAAGTTTGGATACCATACTTGTTATTTGCAACTTGCGCGCTACAGTAGGTACTAACAAAAAGTAATGTAAGCAGACAACAAGTTTGCAAAGCGTCACGCGCGGGACCGCCCGCGGGGAAAGGACAGGCCATGAGCTCCATGCAGCCTAAGATCAAGTGGGTCGCCAACCACATGCCCAAGAGTGAGGACAAGAACCTCCAGGTCATGAGCCTTGAGAACGTCGCCAAGGCCCGCGCGTTCCACAAGAGCTTCCCGCAGTACTCCGTGACCCCGCTTGCCAACCTCTCCGGTATGGCCAACCGCCTTGGCCTGGGCGGCCTCTACGTGAAGGACGAGAGCTACCGCTTCGGCCTCAACGCGTTCAAGGTCCTGGGCGGCTCGTTCGCGATGGCGCGCTACATCGCGCAGGAGACCGGCCGCGACGTCGCGGAGTGCGACTTCGACTACCTCACGTCCGAGCAGCTCGAGAAGGACTTCGGCCATGCCACGTTCTTCACCGCGACTGACGGCAACCACGGCCGCGGCGTCGCGTGGGCGGCCCACCGCCTGCACCAGAACGCGGTCGTCCACATGCCGAAGGGCTCCACCAAGACCCGCTTCGACAACATCGCCAAGGAGGGCGCCAAGGTCACGATCGAGGAGCTCAACTACGACGACTGCGTGCGCCTCGCGGCCAAGGAGGCCGAGGAGACCGAGCACGGCGTGATCGTGCAGGACACCGCGTGGGACGGCTACACCAAGATCCCGTCCTGGATCATGCAGGGCTACGGCACCATGGCCAACGAGGCCGCCGACCAGCTGCGCCAGCTCGAGGTCAACCGCCCCACCCACGTGTTCGTCCAGGCCGGCGTCGGCTCGCTTGCCAGCGCCATGGTCGGCTTCTTCACCAACCTCTTCCCCAGCAACCCGCCCAAGTTCGTGATCATGGAGGCCGGCGCCGCGGACTGCCTGTACCAGGGCGCGCTCGCGGCTGACGGTGACCCGCGCATCGTGGGCGGAGACCTTAAGACCATCATGGCCGGCCTCGCGTGCGGCGAGCCCAACACCATCGGCTGGGACATCCTGCGCAACCACGCGGACGCGTTCGTGAGCTGCCCCGACTGGGTCAGCGCCAAGGGCATGCGCATGCTGGCCGCCCCCGTGAAGGGCGACCCCGCGGTCACGTCCGGCGAGTCCGGCGCCGTGGGCATGGGCGTCATCTCCACCCTCATGAGCGACCCCGCCTACGCGGAGCTGCGCAAGGAGCTGGAGCTGGGTCCGGACTCCCAGGTGCTGCTCTTCTCGACCGAGGGCGACACCGACCCCGTGCGCTACCGCCAGATCGTCTGGGACGGCGCCTGGCAGAGCGAGAAGGACGAGTAGCCTTCCCCGAAAGACTCCCACTGGCCCCCGCGACACCCCTGAGCCGCCTCGTGGCCAGCCCCCTGAGCGGCGCGCACGTCGCGCCATAGACAACGTGCCCGGCATCGCATAACGCGGTGCCGGGCACTGTCACGTTTGATGACGTGGAGCCACGTAAAGTGTGACTCTCTCAATTGCCTCATTCGGCAAGCATTGCCTTGGCGAGTAGGGCGCGGGCGTAGTTGCTGGTTGAGGTGCCGTGCCTCTTCGCCTCTTTTGCGATGGCCTGCTTCATGGCAACCGGTACCTTTATAGAGAGCGTGGCTGTCCCGCCGGCACTGAGGGGCGGCCTCCCATAGACAACCTTGCTACGGTTCTTCCATCCTTCGGGCCATTTGTCATTATCGAGTGCGTCGCACCATTCGTCGATCATCTTGTCTGTCACAGAAGAGCCATTTGCAGCTTTGAATTCTGTCACCCAGCTCATCTCCTCGTCATTCCAAGTTCCCTTTTAAACTTCTTGGTGGGTGGCACCATGGCGTGGAATACGTGCCATCGACCAAGGTCGTCTTCAAGTGCAACGAGCTCGGCCATACGTCCGTCGGGCAGCACTCCAATCGCAATCCATGTAACAATGTGTCACATTCATCGTTGGCAACCAGGCTCGCAAATGACGTCTTGCGACCGCCTGCTCGCTACAGGACCTCCAGAAACGCGCGCGCCGCGGCGCTCAGGTCCGGCGTGCGGCGGTGCACCAGGTACATGCTGCGCCACGCGGGCGTCTTAAGGTGGCGCACGTCCAGGCGGTCCTCGCATCCCTCGAGGGCGAGGCTCGGCAAGAGCGATATCCCCAGCCCCGCCTCCACCATGGCCAGGATTGCCGTCGTGTTAGAGGTGACGCAGCGCACGTTGGAGTGGCGAAGCTCGCGCTGCAAGAGTGGGGCCGTCTCCGTGTCCGCCACGAACATCTCGTCCAGCAGGGACTCCACGGGTATGGCGCCCGGCTGCGCAAAGTGCCCCCGCGGCGCCACGATCACAAGCTCGTCGCGCTCGAACGGGGTGCACTCGAGGCCCTCCGCCCGCATGGGGTGGGGAACGAACGCAACGTCCACCTCGTCCTTCTCCATGAGGCTCTGCGCTTCGCCGTACGTGCTCTCGATGATGTTGACCTGGACGCCGCGGTGGCTGCGCACGAACGCGCCCAGGGGGCCCGCCAGCCGCAGCGCGACGATGCTCGACGGGGCGGCGATGGCGACGGTGCCGGAGTCCAGTCCGCGCAGGGATTCCACGTGGCGGTGCAGCTCGTCGTAGCTGCGGCACAGCCGGTCCGCGTCTTCCAGCACGGCCTGGCCGTCACTCGTGAGCACCAGCGCGGTGCCGCGGCGGTGGAACAGCTTCAGCTGCCAGTCCGCCTCGAGGCTCGCGACCATGCGGCTCACGGTGGACTGCGTGCAACCCAGCTCCTCGGCGGCGCGCGTGAAGCTGCCAAGGCGGGCGCTCGTCACGAACGCCCGGAACTTGCGGATGTTTGCCTCCACGCCTGCCCCCAATCCCGCGCCCGCAACGCGCGACCGCGCCCTCTTCCCAAAGCCGGCCGCGCCCGACCCTGTGCGCCGCGCGACGCCTGACCGATTCTAGGTTTTATGTCCAACCCACCATGGGGCAATTAGGCCAGCGGCGCGTCGGGCCCGCCCGGGCGAGAAGGGCGCGGGCACAGGGGCGGGCGCGGGCACAGGGGCGGGCGCGGCACAAAAGGGGAGTCGGCCGCGAATGCGAGGCCGGCTCCCGAAAGCGTTGGCTTTGTTATGCGCGGGGGTCGCGGGCGATGGTGGCCGCGACCCCTCATGCGGGTGCGCCTACAGGGCGCCCTTGATCATCTGGTCGCCCTCCTTCATGATGACCTCCATCTTGTCGGGCGTGAGGTCGCGGATGTTGGCCAGCGGGTCGCCGTTAACAACCAGCAGGTCCGCGTACTTGCCCTTCTCGAGGGAGCCAAACTCGTCCTCGTGGTGGACCATCTTGGCGCCGTTGAGCGTCGCGGCCACGATCGCGTCCATCGCGGGGATGTCGCAGTGCTCGACCCACGCGTACACCTCGTCCAGCGTGGTGTAGCCGTACGGCGTGGAGAAGCTGAAGGAGTCCGAGCCCACGGTGAGCGTGACGCCGAGCTTGTACGCGCGGTTGAGGTTGGCGTACGAGCGCGCGATGCCCTTCTCGGCGTTGTCCTTGCCGGGCCACTTGTCAAGCTCCGGCGTCCACTCGGGGGGATACGTCGCGTACCAGCTGGGCAGGAAGCCGACGGTCGGCGTGAAGAACGTGCCCTTCTCGGCCATGAGGTCCATGGTCTTGTCGTCCAGCTCGAAGCCGTGGATCAGCTGCTCGCAGCCAAAGCGCACCGAGTCGTACGCGCCCGAGATGGAGTTGTAGGAGTGCGACCACACGGGGATGCCCACCATCGCGCACTCGTCGCAGACGGCCTTGATCTCCTCGGTGCTCATGAGCTGGGCGCGGCCGGAGTCCCAGCGCCAGATGCCGCCGCCGGTCACCCAGATCTTGATGGCGTCCGGGTTCTCGCGCAGGCGCATGCGGATGGCGTGGCGAAGCTCCCACGGGCCGTCCACCTGGTCGCCCCAGGGGTGGCCGGTCTTGGACATCTCGAACGGCAGCTTGTGGCAGTCGCCGTGGCCGGCGGTGCGGCAGAAGCCCAGGCCGGTCGCGAAGATGCGCGGCCCCTTCATGACGCCCATGTTCACCAGGTCGCGGATGGCGATGCCGTTGCGGCCGATCTCGCACACGGTGGTGAGGCCGTGGGTCACGGCGTCGTATGCCTGCTTCACGGCGCAGGCCTGCTTCTGGGCGACGGTCTCGATGACCCAGTCGTTGTCGTTGTCGGTGAGGTTGCCCGAGAAGTGGATGTGCGTGTCGACGATGCCCGGCATGATGGTGCGGCCAGAGATGTCGCGCACCTCATAGCCCTCGGGAATCTCGGTGGCGGGGCCGGCGTAGGCGATCTTCTTGTCGTCCACCAGCACCAGGCTGTCCTCGACCGGAGACGCGCCCGTACCGTCTACGAGCTTGCCACCCTTGAACGCGATCTTGCCCATAACAATACCTCCAATTCGCACAAGCCTTTGTCTGTTGCGTATCGCTAGTCGCGCCTTGCGCGCGGTATAGCCGTTCTTCTCGGCCGTCAGGCCTTTGCCGTGCTTGGGGACGCATGCGTGTCCGCGGCGGCGTGCCTGTTTCCGTACAGCACCATGATCAGGATGCCAATGAGGACCCACCCGGCGGTGATGGCCCACTCCACGCCGTTAAGGGCGGCGGGGCTAAACGGAAGCACCATCAGGCCGATCACGATGGCACCGGCGGCGATGGCGCAGGCGATTCCGGCCTTGCCGCCGTTGACCTTGTACGGGCGCGGCAGGTCGGGCTCGGTCTTGCGCAGGCGCATGCAGGCGCAGGCCGCCATGGTGCACGCGAAGATGAAGCCGAGCGACGCCACGTTGGTGAGCGGCACGAGCATGTTGCGGCCGAGGAAGGGGCCGACGAGCGTCAGGACGGCCATCACGATGTTTCCGTTCTTTGGGGCGCCGGACTTGGGGTCGATCTTGGCGAAGGACGCCGGGAGCATCTCCTTGCGGCCCATGGCGAGCATCAGGCGGGTCGAGGCGCCAAAGAACGAGTTCATGGGGCCCATGGGCCCGAGCGTTGCGATGATGAGCATCGCGACGTAGAAGAAGACGTTGATGCGCTCCAGCACCGCGAGGGCCGGGACGGAGGACTGGACGAACTCGTGCCAGTCGATGATGGTGCCGAACGAGTAGATGCAGATGAGGTAGAACACGCCGGAGGCGAGAAGCGCTATGGCCGGGACGAGGCCGAACTTCTTCCAGTCGAGGTTGTCGGACGCCTCCTCGGCCTGCTGCGGGATGGTGTCGAAGCCCGCGTAGAAGAACGGGGTCATGACGAGCACCGCCACGATGCCGCCAAGAAGCGACGTCGCCTCCGTTGCCGAGCCGCCTGCGGCGTGCGTGGCCCGCGAGAACACGGGAAGCGCGTTGGAGGGCGAGCCCGTGGCGATGGAGATGACCATCGCGAGGACCATGCCGGCGAGAAGCGCCTTCGCAAGGAAGCTCGACAGCTTCGCCGCCGCGCCGGCGCCGCGGAAGTTGAGGAAGATCACCAGCACGGCGAATCCGAGCGCGATGACGGTGGGCCACAGGTACACGTCGGCGCCCATGATGGTGTACAGCCTCACGGAGCGCAGCCACGCGAGCGCCGGGAACTCCGCGAAGCGGTCCGTGAGCAGCGTGGATATGGCGATGGCCTCCCAGGGGCACAGAGGGGCGTTGCCCAGAAGCAGCATCCAGCCCGTGAGGAAGCCCATCTTGCGGCCGAAGGTGCGGTCCACGTACTCGATGATGCCGCCCGAGATGGGGATCGCCGCGGTGAGCTCGCCAAAGCACATGCCGATGGGCACGAGGAATATCGCGCCTATGGCGAAGGCGATCATGGCCGGGATGGGACCTCCGCCCAGCACCATCCAGTCGCCAACCAGCAGTACCCACCCGGTGCCGATGATGGCGCCGAATCCGATGGTGAAGAAGTTGAAGAGCGTGAGCTCCTTCTTCATCCCGCCGGAGGTGGGGGTGTCGTTGTCTGCCATTCCATCTCCTTCCCGTGGCCGCCTTGCGACCTATGTTCGTGTCCAGATGCGCACGGTTCGTGCGCGCAGGGAAAATGTTCGTTCTGATGCGCCCGAGGGGAGGGGGACTTCGCGCGCGGGTCGCCGCGAGCGGGCGCCCACCGGCCGCAAGCGGGGTCGCGTCCGGCCCCGTGCGGGTGCATGGCACGCGACAACTGAATCGATTCCATGCATATTTCGAATTGGTTTCCTGCAGATAACATTCGACGCGGTCCCGAGGCGCCCCCGGCAGGTCCCGCTGACGCATACCGCTGGCCTCTTCAAACCAACCGTTTGTAGCAAAAACAAAAAGTTAGGCGTTCTGGCTTGAATCGGCCGCGTGCCGTGGTTTAATGGTCTTGCCAAACAAAAAGTATGGCATACAGACAAAGCGTCATATCGCCACCGGGAGACGCTCGCCTGCGTGCCCAAAGGCCCGTGCAAGGAGGATCACATGAAGGACCTGGACTTCGACAAGATCAAGGCCGCGGCTAACGCCTACGGCAAGGACATGACGGCGTTCCTGCGCGCCATGATCTCTCACCCCAGCGAGTCCTGCGAGGAGGGCGAGGTTGTCGCCTGCATCAAGGCCGAGATGGAGAAGCTGGGCTTCGACGAGGTCAAGGTGGACGGCCTCGGCAACGTCATGGGCTTCATGGGCGAGGGCGAGAAGATCATCGCCATCGACTCGCACATCGACACCGTGGGCATCGGCAACCGCGACAACTGGGACTTCGACCCGTACGAGGGCTTCGAGGACGACCAGCTCATCGGTGGCCGCGGCGGTTCTGACCAGGAGGGCGGCATGGCGAGCGCCACGTACGCCGCGAAGATGATGAAGGACATGGACCTCATCCCCGAGGGCTACAAGGTCATGGTCGTCGGCACCGTGCAGGAAGAGGACTGCGACGGCATGTGCTGGCAGTACATCTACAACGTCGATGGCATCAAGCCGGAGTTCGTCATCTCCACCGAGCCCACGGACGGCGGCATCTACCGCGGGCACCGCGGCCGCATGGAGATCCGCGTGGACGTGAAGGGCGTCAGCTGCCACGGCTCTGCCCCGGAGCGCGGCGACAACGCGATCTACAAGATGGCCGACATCATAAGCGACGTGCGCGCGCTCAACAACAACGGCGCCGACGAGTCCACCTCCATCAAGGGCCTCGTCAAGATGCTCGACCCCAAGTACAACCCCGAGCACTACGAGGACGCCCGCTTCCTGGGTCGCGGCACCTGCACCGTCAGCCAGATCTTCTACACCAGCCCCTCCCGCTGCGCCGTGGCCGACTCCTGCGCCATCAGCATCGACCGCCGCATGACCGCGGGCGAGACGTACAAGTCCTGCCTGAAGGAGATCGAGGACCTGCCCTCCGTCAAGAAGTACGGCGAGGACGTGAAGGTCTCCATGTACATGTACGACCGTCCCAGCTGGACCGGCGAGGTGTACGAGACCGAGGCCTACTTCCCGACGTGGATCAACAAGGAGACCGCGCCGCACGTGAAGGCTCTGGTCGACGCCCACAAGGCGCTGTTTGGCGACAAGCGCATCGGCTGCCCGAAGTCCATGGACAAGCGCGAGGGTCGTCCCCTGTGCGACAAGTGGACCTTCTCGACCAACTGCGTGTCCATCCAGGGCCGCTACGGCATCCCGTGCGTGGGCTTTGGCCCCGGCGCCGAGTCCCAGGCCCACGCGCCCAACGAGGTCACCTACAAGCAGGACCTGCCCACGTGCGCGGCCCTGTACGTCGCGGCCCTGAACATGTACGACCCCAGCTCCGCCGACGGCAGCGCGACGGAGTTCCGCGCCTCCCTCACGGACAACGACATCAAGTAGCATCACGACACAACAGCAAGGAGTAACGCCATGAGCGAGAAGACCATCAAGCCGTACCTTGAGCAGCTTGCCAAGCTCGACTTCAAGAACATGTACAACAACGACTTCCTGCACACGTGGGACAAGACGACCGACGAGCTGAAGGCCATGTATCTGGTGGCCGACGCCCTCAGGAACCTGCGCGAGCGCAACATCAGCACGCGCATCTTCCAGTCGGGACTTGCGGTCTCCAACTTCCGCGACAACTCCACGCGCACGCGCTTCTCGTTTGCCTCCGGCACCAACCTGCTGGGCCTGCAGCTGCAGGACCTGGACGAGTCCAAGTCGCAGATCGCCCACGGCGAGACCGTGCGCGAGACCGCCACGATGATCAGCTTCATGGCCGACGTCATCGGCATCCGCGACGACAAGTTCATCGGGGAGGGCGACGCGTACATGAAGGAGGTCGCGGAGTCCGTGGAGCAGTCCTGGCGCGACGGCATCCTGGACCACCGCCCGACCCTGGTGAGCCTGCAGTCCGACTCCGACCACCCCACCCAGTCCTCCGCGGACATGCTGTACCTGATCAACGAGTTTGGCGGGCTCGATAACCTCAAGGGCAAGAAGGTCGCCGTGACCTGGGCGTATAGCCCCTCCTACGGCAAGCCGCTCTCTTGCCCGCAGTCGCTCATCATGCTGCTTACCCGCTTTGGCATGAACGTGACGCTCGCGCACCCCGAGGGCTACGACCTCATGCCCGAGCTCGTGAAGCAGGCGGGCGTGTACGCCAAGGAGTCCGGTGCGACCTTCACCCAGGCCCACACCATGGAGGAGGCCTTCGAGGGCGCCGACATCGTGATCCCCAAGAGCTGGGCGCCGTACGCCGCCATGGAGCAGCGCACCAAGCTGTACGCCGCCGGCGACCAGGAGGGCATCGACAAGCTGGAGAAGGAGCTCCTTGCCCAGAACGCCACGCACAAGGACTGGTGCTGCACCCAGAAGCTGATGGAGACCACCGCCAAGGGCCAGGACACCATCTACATGCACCCGCTGCCCGCCGACATCAACGGCGTGAGCTGCGAGCACGGCGAGGTCGAGAACGAGGTCTTCGACTACCACCGCGACGGCCTGTACATGGAGGCCAGCTACAAGCCCTACGCCGTGGCCGCGATGGTCTTCCTGCAGAAGGCGAAGGACCCCATCGCCACGCTGAAGGCGCTTGAGGACGCGGCGACCCCGCGCTGGAACCAGGCATAGGAACGCAGCCGGCGCATGCCGGCGGGGGGGGGGGGGGGGGGGGGGGGGGGGGGGGGGGGGCGGCGGCCCCCCCGCCCCCCCCCGCCCACGTGTCACACTGGTGGCACGGGTGCGCCCGCCGCGACGGCGTGGCGGCGCGCACCAACGTGACGCGAGGGGAGGCGACCGACATGGACCGTGCGCGCGTGGGCAAGAGGTGCTGCGCAGGCGAGAAGTGCGGCCGCCTTGGCTGCGTGGTCATGGCCAACGGCGAGGCCCGGCGCTTCGGTAGGCAGAAGCTGCTGGAGCCGCTGGGCGGCAAGGCCGTGGTGCTGCACGCGCTGGACGCGCTCATCCTGCCTGCGCTGGACGTGGTTGTGGTGAGCCGCTGGCCGGAGGTGCGGCGCGTGTGCGCGGAGCGCGGCGCGGCCGTGGCAGAGCCCGCGGGAGCGCTGCAGAGCGACACGGTGCGTGCGGGCGTGCGTGCGCTGGGTCCGCGCGTGGGCTACCTGTTTGCCCAGGGCGACCAGCCACTGCTTTCTGCCGCGAGCGTGGACGCGCTCGTGCGGGAGTTTGGGGCGCACCCGGGGTGCGTGGCCCGGCTGGCGTGGCGCGGCGAGGCGGGAAGCCCCGTGGTGTTTCCCGGCGCGCTGGCGGGTGCGCTGTGCGCGCTTTCTGGCGACGTGGGCGGGGGCGCGCTGCTGCGCCGGGACGCGTCGCTTGCGCGCGGCGTGCGGCTGGTAGAGGCGCGGCGTGCCGCGGAGCTTATGGACGTGGACACCCCAAAGGACCTCGCGCGCGTAGCGGGGGAGCTGGGGCGTTCTGCGGAGTGCATGTGAGGGGATGATGGCATGGCTGCTGTGACGAAGGTGCTGAGGGGCGGAAGCCTGGTGACGCCAGACGGCGTGCTTGCGGGTGACGTGGTGCTTGAGGGCGCACACATAGCGGCCGTGGTGCCGGGCGGCCTGGACGCGGCGCAGCTGGACGGCTGCGAGGTGTTCGACGTGGCCGGGTGCTGGGTGTTCCCGGGCTTTATAGACGCGCACACGCACATGCAGTGCTGGACCGGCATGGACTGGACGGCGGACAGCTTCAAGACGGGCACGCGTGCGGCGGCGTGCGGCGGCACCACCACGATCGTGGACTACGCCACGCAGGACCGCGGCATGACCCTGACGCAGGCGCTGGACGCGTGGCACGAGCGCGCGGACGGCACGTGCACCGCAAACTACGCGTTCCACATGGCGATATCAGACTGGAACGAGCGCACGCGCGGCGAGGTGAACGCGATGCGCGACGCGGGCATAACCTCGTTCAAGACGTACTTTACCTACGACCACCTGCGCCTGGACGACGCCCAGACCATGGAGGTGCTCGAGGCGATCAAGCCGTTCGACGGCATCCTGTGCGTGCACTGCGAGAACGGCACCCTGGTGAACGAGCTGCAGCGCCGCGTGTTTGCGCGCGGGATCACGGGGCCGGAGGGGCACCCGCTCAGCCGTCCGGCGGAGTGCGAGGCGGAGGCCATAGGGCGCCTGATGTACCTGTCGCAGCTCACGGGCGCGCGCGTGAACGTGGTGCACTGCTCCACGAGGCTCGGGCTGGAGGAGGTAAGGACCGCCCGCGCTCGCGGCGTGCGTGCGATGCTGGAGACGTGCCCCCAGTACTTGCTGCTGGACGACACCCGCTACCTGGAGCGCGGCGAGGACGGCTTCGCGGGCGCCAAATACGTGATGAGCCCGCCTCTGCGCAGGCCCACGGATGTGGCGGCGCTGCGTCAGGCCGTGCTTGCCGGCGAGGTGGACCAGATCTCCACGGACCACTGCAGCTTCAACCTGCATGGGCAGAAGGACCGCGGCCGCGCGGACTTCCGCAAGATTCCAAACGGCGGCCCCGGCGTGGAGCACCGCCCCGCGCTGGTGATGACCACGTTCGAGGGCGAGCTGGGGCCCATGGACCTCTGCCGGCTGCTTTCGACCGGCGCGGCGCGGGAGTTTGGCATGTACCCGCGCAAGGGCGCGCTCGCGGCGGGCTCCGACGCGGACTTGTGCGTGTGGGACCCGGCGGCGCGCTGGACCATAGGCGCCGCCAACCAGCACCAGGCCGTGGACTACACGCCGTACGAGGGCTTCAAGGCGCACGGCCGCGCGCGGCTGGTGTTCGTGAACGGAGAGCTCGTGGCGCGCGACGGCGAGCCCACGGGCGCCATGCCCGGCACGTACGTCGCGCGCTCGTAGCGGACGCACGCCGCGCGCCGGAGCGGGCCGCGAGGGCCGCGAGGGCTGCAACCAGGCGCCAAGGCCCTTCTCGGCCACAAGGTCGTCGGAGGGCAGACATACGGAAGGTGCGCCGCCGCGCGTGGCGCGCCGCAATCACTTAAGGAGAAGAGCATGAAGAAGGCAATCGTTACCGATAAGGCACCTGCGGCGCTTGGTCCCTACAGCGCGGGCGTCGTCTCGAACGGCTCCATCAACGTGAGCGGCCAGCTGGGCATCGACCCTGCCACCGGTAAGCTCGCGGGCGACGACATCCAGAGCCAGACGCGCCAGAGCCTCACGAACCTGAGGAACATTCTGGAGGCGGCCGGCGCCACCATGGCGGACGTTGTGGAGACCACCGTGCTGCTGGCAGACATCAGCGAGTTTGGCGCCATGAACGAGGTGTACGCCGAGTTCTTCGAGGCACCGTATCCCGCGCGTGCTGCGTTCCAGGTGGCGGCGCTTCCCGGCGGCGGCAAGGTCGAGATCAAGGCCGTCGCGAGGGTCTAGCGCGAGGGTCTAGCACGAATCTGGCACGCGAGCTTGGGGCGGCGTCGGCTGTGGCTGGCGCCGCCTTTCGCCTTTTGCGTGCGGTCGCGCCGTCGTTGGAGTGGAGTGCGAGCGCGGAAATCGACACTTAAAGTCGCGGATTCTGACAAATGAGCAGGTAAATCGCTTGTGGATGATGCTGCTATCATGGGTGGGCGGGGACCGTGGCGTCCCCGCGACCGGACCCAAGGGAGGCAGTCCATGGGTGGCATTGCGTTTGAGCAGATGAGGCAGGGCCATTGGCTGATGGCCGCGTGCTGCGTGCTGTACCTTTTGTGGTGGGCGATATTCTTCTGGCCCAAGGTGGGCGGAGGGTCTGCCCACGGGCCGCTTAGGGTCGTGGGCATTGCGGCGATCCTGGGGGCCGTCGTCTGCGGCCTGTTGGGGGCGTCCCGCGTGTGCGGGGGAGCGGCAAGGCTCGTGCCCGCCTGGGCGCCATGGGGCTTTGCGCTGGGGTCGGCGGCGCTGTACTTCGCGCTGCTTGCGGTGACGCAGCGCGCGTTCCAGCGGCAGCCCACCACGGAGCTCGTGCTCTTCGTGGCGTGGCTCGGCATGGAGGCGTTCTGCGCGCTGGCTCTGGGCCGCGTCGGAGAGGCGGGCGCGGCCACGCTGGTGGCACTTCTCGCTGTGGCGGGCTTTGCCGTGAGCCTTGTGTGCTACGTGCTGTACTACCGGTTGGGCGCGCTGGCCTCGTTCGTGGACGGGTGCGTGCCGCTGGCGCTCATCGGCGTGGTGAGCGCCGTCGTCGCAGGTTGCATCGCCGTGGTGGGATAGGTGGTGGGGTAGGTCCAGCCCGTCGCGCCCGCCATGGCCGCTGGCCGGATGGGCCAGGTCGGCGTCGTGCGCTACGCGAGCTTGGCCATGTCCTCGGGGCTCACGAGCCATTGCTTCAAAGGGCAGGCGTACGCAACGTCATTCTGGTCGAAGATTGCGAGCGACGTCTTGGAAAGCTCTGCCCGATACCAGTTTCCGAAGGAACTCGAGGGGTTGTCGAATACCTCCCTGCGCATGATGCGGGACGTGAGGAGCGGGTTGCCTTCCGCGTACTTGGCATCGAAGAACTCATAGTCGGGTGCTTCACCACGCTTGGTCTTCTCCGAGAGATATCTATCGATCTCGTCGAAGAAGAGCTCATCGTTGTAGAGCACGCCTCGACGGGCGTCAGGCCCAACGGGCGGCTTGCCCCCGGAGGCCCTTCTCATGTAGCGCGTAACGTAGATGCCACCATCATCGAAAAGGATGAGCCGGTCGCACTCTTGGCAGTGCCAAACTTCTGATTTCTCCCCGGGACGGTACTCGAGGCCGAAGAATGCCTGGCTGTCGGCCAGCTCGTCCATGAGCGAGTCTGCTACGAAGTTCCACACGTTCTCGTAGTTGTTTTCGCGAACGTCGTTGCCGCAGAGACATGCTATGTGCGACACTGCGCCCCCTATCGTCGTCGCGGATGTCAGCAGTGCATTCTACCAGCCTCTTTCCCCACCTTGGCGCCCGTAAGAAAATGTCAGCGGACGATGAGCCGATGACACGCGGGGCGAGAAGGACGGGTCAGTAATGCATCTGGGAAAACCCGAACCAGCGCGAGCACATAGACGACGATCCGTTCGAGGGCATCGGCTTCGCGCTGGGATGCTCTGCGGCAGTTGGGCAGCAGATGACAGACGCGGCGTGCACGATGATCGCAGGCCCCCTGGCGTGGAGACGCGGTCATCTACGTTGGTGACTACTGGACTGAAGGCTCCTTCGACGACGAGCGCTCGCACAGGCTGTTCACGAAGTTCGACGGCTATCCCTACGAGGACATACTGAAACGTTTTGAGAACGTAACGGGGCACTTTGAGGAGGCCCGGGGCCACAAATACGGTGACTATCTCCATTTCGAGGAGCGGGGCGACGTATTCGACGAGCCGTATACCGGGTCGTTCGACTTGCGCGTAAGGAGCTGGCGTGCTATGCGCACGCCGCAGTCCAAGGGCTTCGGTTCACGGCCAAGCCCAGGATTTGGACTTTCGTCCTCTTTACGGGACGTGAACGGCATGACCATACGGAGGAACAAGGCAACATACCCGCATGGAGGTAGCCAAATCCACTCAAAAGCGTCTGCCGCCTCTCAAGAATCCGCCGGCACCCCGCTCACCAAAATATCTGACATTGGATCTTGATCTTTCTTCTCTATCGAGAGATCATCTCCATAGCAACCCGGATGGGTGCTGGAGATGTGGAATCGGACGATTCCAGGACAATGTGCGCAATAGAGAGATGCGTATGCATTGACTGGAGCCGGGAGACCGGCCCTTCTTTTCTCTCGAGAGGGTCTCCGATCCGCTTCTCGCCGACGGCTAGAGAAGGGATCATCATGACACACGAGTCACCAGTAACAATTCGGCTTAAGCAGTCCTCGGAGCAAACAGTCGGGGTCATCAAGCGCGTGTTTGGGCTGATGCCGGCACGCTTCATCGTCAATGTTATCGATGCATTGGACCTTGAGGCAAACCCGAGGAACTCCCGCCTCGGAAGCGTCACAGACGCAATCGAGGCCTCTATTGCTAATGACGACCTGGACCAGGGCCAGCAGCTCTTCCCATTCAAGACCAAGGGCATTCTTCTCGCCACGTCACAATACGAGCAGCTTGATCGGGGACGCTATAACCTGATCTTTGATGACCGCAGCATCGAAGGAGTGCTGGACGGAGGTCACAACATGCTGGCAATAGGCCTCTACATCCTCAATCAGGCAGAGATAACTGCCGGAAAGACCACGCCAAGGAAGAAGGATGTCAATCTCTGGGCCGACTTCAAGGGGGTCTGGAAGGAAGCTCACCAAGACATCGATAGCTACCTCCAGCGCATCGCTAGCGTAGAGGATCGCGCCAAGCTCGAGCAAGATGGAATCGGAACCCTCAACTTTCTCATTCCTACGGAGATGCTAATCCCCGCCGACCAAAACGACGCGGAATGCCTCGAGACCTTCCGCTCTTCCCTGCTTGAAATCTGCGACGCTCGTAACAATAACGCCCAGCTCACTGTGGGTACCAAGGGTAATAAAGAGGGTCTGTTCGACGCCTTCCGCTCCCTCTTTGAGGAGAAGGAGCCGGAGTTCGCAAAGAACATCAGCTGGAAGACCAACGACGGCGGAACAATCGAAAGCCGTAACCTGATCGCCCTCGCATGGATCCCCCTCTCGCTGACGACTTGGGTGAACGGGGAGGATGCCGTGATGGACCCGCCCAAGACAACGGCAATCTACAGTGGCAAGGGGCAGTGTCTGGACAAATACCTCACCCTCATGCGGAATCCAAGGATCTCCACCGCAAACACGAACGGAACCGAGAAGGAGCTGCACGACCAGCAGGTGCTTAGCGCCTTGAAGGTTGCCGTAGACATACCGCGCGCCTTTGACCTGATCTATCAGAACTTCCCGAAGTACTACAACAAGCCAGGTGGCTCATATGGGAAGATCAGCGCAGTGAAGAGCATGCAGCATAAGTCCGGTGAATACACGACCCCATTCTACGGCCTTGATGCCGAGCAGCCGGTCCCCGATGGCTTCATCTACCCGCTCGTCTACGGCCTTAGGGCTTGCATGGAATACGATCCTGGCAGGAATGAGGTAAGGTGGCGCGTGGATCCGTACAAGTTCATTCAGAGCAAGGACTTTGCCAAGGCAGCCGAAGACTATTGCGGAGTCATCCGACAGTCCGAGTACGACCCCCAGAAGGTCGGCAAGGGTAAATTCAGCTATTCCTCCGCGGAGACCTTCGTTGAGCTGGCCATGGTTCGCTACCACGAGTAGGTAGCCTTCGCCCCGATGCGGCCCCCACAATGGTGTAGTTTCCTTGCCGCGAACTGTAAACATAACGAAGTGTCGAAAACCTGCTGAGCGTTCCGTCGACCCCTACGTTAGCGAATGCAGCAGGGCAGCTTCTTCCCCGACGGGGCCTACGTGGAGGAGGCCGAAGACGGGCGGCAGCGGGTGTACTTCGTGGTGGAGACCAAGGGCAAGCAGCGCGGCGAGAACCGCCCCACCGGGGAGGCGAAGATAAGCTGTGCGGAGGCGCACTTCAAGGCGCTGGAGCTGGGCAGCGACTTCCACTACGAGGTGGAGACGGAGTACCACTACGCAACGGTGTAGAACCGAGAAAGTGAGGCTAGATGGATAAGGTCCATGAGAACAACCATTCCATTCCCCTTGAGACCAGGAGCTTGATTTCCAAGCGCTACAAGAGGATGACAAAGGCTGTCAACGGCGAATTCTGGGACTCATCAAGCGAGACAGCACACTCGCGTTACGTCGGGTCTTATGGCCGTGGGACGGCCATCGACACGAGCGACCTCGACATCCTCATGGAGTTGCCACGAGAGGAATACGAGCGCTATGACGGATACAAGGGAAACGGCCAGTCACGACTCCTCCAGGCTCTGAAGGGGGCCATTCAGTCGACCTGGTCCGGCTCCAACATTCGGGCTGATGGGCAAGTAGTCGTGGTCAATTTCAGCGACGGTATGAGGTTCGAGGTCCTTCCCGCATTCGAGCAAATCGTATCTTGGGACGACGATCCCCATTATGTGTATCCGGACACAAACATGGGAGGCAACTGGCTCACGACCAATCCCATTGCAGAGCAGCGAGAAATACGAGCAAAGAATGACCGCACTCGTGGACTCCTCTTCGATACTTGCAAGCATGTCCGCTATGTTCATACGCAGCATTATTCGAGCTACCATCTTTCGGGTATTCTTATTGATAGCTTCGTTTACGAGGCAATAGATGAATGGCGATGGGCTCTGGACGGAGAGCGCGGGTCCGAACCCGGGGCGTTTGAGAAGCACCTTCTTGAGCGTTACAACAGCATGACAGCCAGAGGCTTGGTTCCTCCTTCTCTGCGAGCGCCCGGCAGCGGGCAACAGGTGGATGCAAGGTACGATTACGGGGCGCTCGGCAAGGTCATTCGATATATCGCCGAGTAACGAGGCCTGCATGGACGAAAATCATGAGTACAAGAAGCGGCTCTGGTCGCAACTTACCGAAGCCTATGCCAAGGAAGTCTATTCCCGTGAGACGCAAAACGTGGCCGCCAACAGCACCAAGAAACTGGGCGACCGCATCTCCATCGCGCAGATAGTCCTGACGTCCGTCGCCACCGTCGGGTTTATCTCCACCTTACTGCCTTCAGGCTACGTAGCCGCGATCGTTGCAACGGCATGTTCAGCGGTTGCCCTTGCCTTAAACCTCTATTCGCGTGGGGCAAAGCTGTCAGAAGAATCCGCCGCCCATGTCAAGGCTTCAAATGACCTGTGGGCCTTCGAGCAAAGGCTAGTCTCCCTTCTCACCGATTTCGAGGAACTCGATCCGGGCGCTATATGCGCTAAACGTGACCAGCTATTCGACGAGCTCGATGCGGTTTACCGAAGCGCCCCAAGAACCAACGAGCGCCAATACGAAAAGGCCAAGAAGATGCTGAAGGAGAATCAGGCTCAATCATTTACCGATGGCGAGATAGACTCTCTCCTCCCTGAAAACCTTCGATGGAAATACAAGTCCTGAGCTAAATGCTTTCTCGCATCAGAGGAGTCCCGCTTGTGGCACCACCGGACAATGCCCGTACCTAGAAGGTGCGGGCATTTCTAATGTGTCGGGCCCGCGAGACGAAAGGGGCCCAACGATGGACGGTGATCTGGATGGCAAGGCATCGCCGGGTGCGGCAGGCGAAGGGGACTCGAGCGAGCAGGCGCTCGCGCAGGGGGACCAAGACGCCCAGGCGGACGGCGCGAAAGAGGTAGCGGGCGACGGTGCCGATGACGGTGTGGCCGACTACCAGGCGGCACTGAGGGCCAAGGACGCTGAGATCGAGACGCTTCAGGCGCGTGTCGTGGAGGCCGCGAAGACCTCCGAGGCGACCGAGACTCTGAACAAGGAGATCGCGGCACTCAAGAAGCAGATGGCCGACGAGCGCGTGGAGTTCACGCTACGCTCGGCCGGCGCACGCTCGGTCAAGGCCGCGAAGGCGCTGCTGGAGGAGCACGACGGCGACGTGGCAGCGCTCGTGGCTGCCGAGCCCTGGGCTCTTCGAGGGGGCCGAAGTTGGCACTTCACAAAGGACTTCACAAGATTCCGTAGGTGGCGCGACGGGCCTGGAGCCCGCGGGTGTCGCGGGCAGCTCTGACGACCAGTACATGAAGCGTTGGGAGATGATCGCCGACCTCGCCGACGAGAGCAAGGAGGGCTAGGGTATGCCGAACAACATCGCAGCTATCAAGAGCTACACGACCATCCTCGACCGCGTGTGCCAGGGGGAGGCCACGAGCTCGTGCCTGAACTCGCCGGCGCGAATGGCGAGGGCAGGCCGCAACGCGAAGGAGATCATGATCCCGAAGATCTCCGTCTCTGGCCTGGGCGACTAGAAGCACAACGTGAGAGTAGTTGTCCGAGTGAGCGCTCAACGAAGATGAACTTCTCGCTCACTGTGGCATGATGTGAATGAGTTACAAGCTCAGAGCTTATCGAACTGCGGGCGGCACGATATGTACGGAGGCCATCATCTCCTGTCTGCTACTGTATGCGCTTCTCTATATCCTTAAATGCGCGACTCGGCACGGCGGCATTGCCGCGCACGAGCTTAACAAGATTCTTTCGCACCACAAAGCCTGGAAAGGCATCGTTGAGCTTCCTATCCAAGTTGTCCACGCCATCACTTCGCCTTCCGGTACTTCTGTTTGCTGCTGGTTGGTCTGTCGGGAATGGTTCGCTCGATGAGCCCACACGCGAGGGGAGGCTCAAGGTATCGCTCCCTGAAGCTAGGACGGTGCTTCAGCCCCAGCCCCTCATCAGCTCCGAAGCTGACATCTCTCTCTATCTCCTAGGACAGCGATAAGCTCCTTTACCGGATCGTCAGCGCAGCGGGCGCCTGTCGGCACTTGGTCGGTGACTTGGTCGGCGTTGTTGACAACTTGGTCGCCAGCATGAGTCATTTTGATACTCATCGGTGGCTCAATCTCCGTCACGAGAGGGGGGACTCCCCTCCCAAACCCGGCAGGCGGAAGCCGGCCAGGCCGCTCGTCTCAAGTTCCAGCGTCAGACGCACCCGGTCCGGCTCCCAAAGCTCCTCGAGCAGGGGATCTGGCTTGCCGGCACCGTACGTGCCCTCGCGCAGCGTGTCATAGCCGCTGCCTGCCCGCTCCCCAATGTTGATCAGGCTTGAACATGGAGAGGAACGTCCCGTTGCGCGGGTCGGACACGCCTCCCGCCTCCACCTCGCCTATCGAGATCCTGAGCGTGCCTGGGTTGGACGCGATGACGCGTTCCGGCTTTCGCGCCCCACATTTGCAGACCAGGACTAGACGCACTCGGCACGAAGCCTGATAGTTGGATAGTTGAATAGCAACGAACTGTCACTTCCTGCAGATTGAGAGGGCCCATGTCTCAGCTGACGGTCGATCAGAAAAACATCAGGACGCTTCTCCAGGACGAGGACGCCGACTTTCTCATCCCGGACTACCAGCGGCCATACGCCTGGGGAGAGGACGAGTGCTCCACCCTGTGGGATGACCTCTTCGCCTTCGCGTTCCCCAACAACGCAAGCGACCGGTTCGACAAGCGTAACGACTACTTCCTTGGGCCCATAGTCACGTTCAAGAACGACGAGGGGCAGCAGGAGATTATCGACGGCCAGCAGAGGCTCACCACCATCATGCTTCTGCTCAGGGCACTCTACGACCGCTTCGCGAAGATGAAGGACAGGAACTCCGTCAGCCTCCACGACGACATCGCCGCATGCATCTGGAAGTCCGACGACTACAGCAACCTCGACATGACTGAGGACGGCCTCAAAATCAAGTCCGAGGTCGCCTCCGACAACGATAAGGGCGAATTCCTGCATATTCTGCGGGACGGCAAGGCCAACCCCGCATGGAAGAGCAGCTACGCGAAGAACTTCCGGTACTTCCAGGGCAAGATTGCGGAGCTCGCCGAGAACTATGACGGCTACTCGACCCTCTTCGCCTCCCGCATCATGCGCCACGTGATACTGCTCCCCATCGAGGCTGGGTCGCAGGACACAGCGCTGCGCATCTTCTCGACGCTGAACGACCGCGGACTCCCGCTCTCCGACGCCGACATCTTCAAGAGCCAGCTCTACAAGCACTTCTCCAGCGAGGGCAGGAAGGATGACTTCGTCACGCGCTGGAAGGCGATGGAGGAAAGCGCCAATGATCTTCTCCACCCGCTTCGTGGCACACCCATGGATGAGCTCTTTACACGCTACATGTACTACCGCAGAGCGCTCAGGGGCACGACGGGCACGACCACCGAGTCCCTGCGCGGGTTCTACGCTAGGAACAAGTACTCCATCCTGCACGAGGACAGAACCCTGGACGACCTCGAGTCGCTCCTTGGCTTCTGGCAGCGCGTCGAGACCGGGGATGGCTTCTCCGACGCGGCCAACAGGCGCTTTGCGATTTTGCGTTTTGCGCCCAACGGCATGTGGTACTACCTGCTGAGCGTCTGGTTCCTCGCGCGCCGCGACGGCAGCGACAACCTGGACGACGAGGGCCTCGTGCGGCTGCTCGACCTCACCATCGCCTTCGTCTGGTACTACGCCATCGAGCGTCCGGGTGTGAACTCCCTTCGCACCCCCATGTTCCCCGAGATGGTCAACATCGTGAACGGCACGGACGTGAGCTTCTCGAACTACCGGTTTGGCAGGGAGGACGTAATAGCCCGCATCCGCGCCTTCCAGTTCACCAACCAGCGTGCGATCACTCGCTCCATGCTCGCCTGGTGGGCGTACCACGATCCGGCGCAGGGGCTGTGGGACAACGACACGGTCCTCGAGGTGGAGCACATCTACGCCCGCAAACGCGCAGAGGTCGAGCCCCTGCAAGACCGTTCTGACCTTGAGGCTCTCGGCAACAAGGCGCTTCTGGAGAAGCGTGTGAACATCCGCGCCGCTGACTATCGTCTCTCCGACAAGAAGAAGTACTACGAGGGCTTCGTTGACGGAAACGGGAGGACGCGAGAGGGCACCAAGAACGTGGAGCTTCTTGGAATCGTGAGGTCGAAAACGGACTTCACCGAGGCCGACATAGTAGACCGCACCAACGACATCATCGATTCGTTCGTCGACTTCATGGACTCGAACGGACTTATCGGATAACCACGTCACAGCCCAATCCAGTTCCCCCCAAGGAGTCCCCCATGCCCACCTCGCAGCATCCCTCCCCCACCCTGCGCGACTGCATGTACGGGCAGGCCGTGGGCGACGCGCTCGGCGTGCCGTACGAGTTCCTGTCGCGCGGGACGTTCGAATGCACAGACATGGTAGGGCACGGCAGCCACGACCAGCCCGCCGGCACCTGGAGCGACGACACCTCCATGGCACTCGCGACCTGCGACAGCATCCGCGCTACGGGCCGCATCGACGTGCGCGACATGCGGGAGCGCTTCGTCCGCTGGTATCGCGAGGGCGCGTACACCGTGAGCGGCCTCTTCGACATCGGCGGCACCACCGCCGACGCGCTCTCCTCCGGGCGCGGTCGCGCGGGCGAGCGCGACAACGGCAACGGGTCTCTCATGCGCATCCTCCCACTCGCGTTCGCGGACGCGACGGACGACGAGGTTCGCGCCGTCTCCGCCATCACGCACGCGCACGCAATCTCCTGCGAGGCGTGCGTTCGCATGGTGCACGTGGCCCGTAGGCTCACCGCCGGCGAGGGACTGCGCGACGTCGCGGGCGACTTTGTGGGTGTGCCCGCGAGCCAGATCCGCTCCGGCGGCTTTGTACTGGACACCGAACGCGCCGCCCTGTGGTGCCTTGCCAACACCTCGAGCTACGCCGAGTGCGTGCTCGCGGCGGTGAACCTGGGGGACGACGCGGACACCACCGCCGCGGTGGCGGGAGGGCTCGCCGGCATCGCGTACGGTATGGACTGCATTCCGGCCGAGTGGCTCGACGCACTTCTCGGCAAGGCGACCATCGACGCGTGCCTGTTCTAGGGTGCGGGGGTCTTTAGTTGGCAAGACGTCCGGGGATCGGCCGCCCTTAGGCCATGCGGTAAAATGTCTCCCATTAAACATATTTAGGAGACGCCCATGCAGCAGCCCATCACCCGGAACGACCCCGATCTCTTCTCCAAAGAGAAAGAGAATCTCTACTTCGACCGCAAGAGCGCGCGCCTCAACGCCAAGGAGACGGCACGGCACATCTGCGCCTTCGCCAACGCCTCGGGCGGCAAGCTGGTCATCGGCATCGAGGACAACGGCGAGATAACAGGCTTCAAGCGCGACGGCGCGCGGGACATCGAGGAGTTCGAGCAGGCGCCGATCGTAGGCTGCGACCCCTCGCCCGTGGTGCACGCGATGAGGGTGCCCGTGAAGAATGCCAAGGGTCAGGACGACCAGATTCTCGTGCTGGAGGTCGCCAGCTCGACCGGGCGCGTCATCGCCAGGAGAAGCGACAAGGCCGTGTTCCTCCGCCAGCGCGACAGCAGCGTGGAGCTGGACCGCGAGCAGGTGCTGGCGCTCGAGTACGACAAGAACCAGCGGCGCTACGAGGACGAGGTGCAGGAGCGCTCCTCCGTCGCGGACGTGGACCCCGAGGTGGTGGCGCGCTACAAGGCGGAGCTTGGCACCGAGGCGAGCGACGAGCAGGTGCTGCGCAGCCGCGGGTTCCTCCAGGACGGCCACCTCACCAACGCGGGCGTCCTGCTCTTCTCCGAGAACCCGACGCGGTTCATACCTTGGGCACGGGTGCGCGTAATCCGCTTCGACGGGAACAAGATGGAGACGGGCAGGCGGCTCAACATCG
This sequence comes from Parafannyhessea sp. LCP19S3_B1, assembly GCF_052121955.1. Classification (NCBI taxonomy): domain Bacteria; kingdom Bacillati; phylum Actinomycetota; class Coriobacteriia; order Coriobacteriales; family Atopobiaceae; genus Parafannyhessea; species Parafannyhessea sp. LCP19S3_B1. Next base: position 128,586 of record NZ_JBQKDH010000007.1, read on the forward strand.
TGAAGGACAGGACCTTCGATGGGCCGCTGCCCAAGCAGATTGAGGGCGCGAAGGGGTTCATATCGAGCCAGCTGAGGGAGTTCCAGTACCTGGGGGACGACGGCAGGTTCAAGATTATCCCCGAGTACCCCGAGTTCGCTTGGTTCGAGGGCTTGGTGAACGCCGTTACGCACCGCGACTACGCCATGAGCGGCGACCACATACGCGTGATGATGTACGGCGACCGCCTGGAGATCACTAGCCCGGGCGGCCTGCCCAACATGGTGACCTTGGAGAACATGAGGTACACCAGGTGGTCGCGCAACCCGATCATAGCGCGGACGCTCGTCGAGTTCGGCTGGGTGCGCGAGCTCAACGAGGGCGTACAGCGCATCTACGACGAGATGGCGTCCTTCTTCCTGAACGAGCCAACGTATTCGGAGCCCAACGGCATGTCGGTGCGCTTGGTGCTGCAGAACAGCATCACCTCGCGCGTGCTGAGGCAGGCCGACGCCGTGGCGGAAAGCTTGGGCGAGGGCGTGTACGGGGACCTCAGCGAGTACGAGCTCGCCGCCGTGCAATACACGTATGGGAAGGGGCGGGTGACGGTGAGGGGGCTCGCAGAACATCTGGGGCGCAGCAGCAAGGTGGCCCGTGCGACGCTCAGATCGCTCGCTGACAAGCGCATCCTCGACTGGCACGGCACCAGCGCGACCGACCCCTCCCAGTACTATGACCTTCACAGGGCAGAGTAGGTAAGGGCTCGGGCATAGCTTGGAAGGGGCTTTACGGGCAGCAGGGGCCGTCGAGCCCTTCCCATGAGGGCATAGCAGGTAAGAGTAAGTGCGAGTAAGGTTCGAGTATAGGGGCGTCGGGACAGCGATGGCTGCGACGCCGTTTGCCATCCCACCGCCCGCCGCCGGACGAGGGCTCTGGCACGCTCGCATGCGAAGCCCCACGCCCCGGGCCACTCCCCGCAGGTTCGTGACGCTTCCTTGGGCGCGCAGGCCCGTGGGCGTCCTGGACTGCTTCGTGCAGGCGGGCGCCGGCGGGGTGGCTCCGCGGGCATCGATCGCAGCATCTGGCCTCGGCGACTAAACGCGTAACGTGAGAAGGGCTGTCCGAGAAAGCACCTGGCGAAAATGAACTCCTCGCTTACTGAAATGCGATATATATGAGTCGCTACAGCCGCAAACTTCTCAAGCCGCGAGAGATGCGTGATGTCTGTACGCTGACTCCTTGACCTGCTGCTTTATGCGCTTCTCTACATCCTCGGCACGGGCACGCCATAGTCACAGGGGTCATCTATCCCGACCATCTGGGCCCAGCGGGCGGAAAGCAGCTGCGCATACAGCTCGGGCCACAGGCCGTACGGACCGAGCGAGTAGCCGTCATTCACCTCTACGAGCAGCGTCCTGCCGTCCGAGGTGACGCCGAAGTCGGCGGCGTACCCGGCCGGCGCGCTGGCATACGCGGCAATCGCCTGCTCGACGACCTCCCTGCTCGGCGCTTTCGACCAGTCTCCGCGGTAGCGGCGAACGTCGAGGATCTCCCCGTACCTTACGAAGCACCGATACTCCGAGACGAAGTCGACCACCTCGCTGCAGATGACGGGGAAGTCCTCCCCGCAGCAGCCCTTGCCGACGAGGTCCTTCGTGCTGGCAACCACGCACCCGGTGAAACGCTTGCCCTCGACGGGCTTCACGAACAGTGGCCAGGAGCTCACCTCGGTGCTCACGTGGTCAATCGTCGTCTTCCAGAGCCTCCTACCCAGAAACGGACGCAGCTCCTCGGGATAGTTGATCTCGCTCGTGTCTGCGCCAAGAGCGCGGAGCCTGGCACGGACGACGCCGAGGCCACCCACGACCACGTCCTCGCGGTCGCAGGCATCTAGGCCGTCAACGGTTTCGAATGGAACTGTCTCGAACCCCATGTTCTTGAACCCGAGCCACGCGGTGTACTGGCTCATGCCTCGCGGCATCCCGTTTCTGCTCTGGATGAACGCCCTCATCGCCTGGCTCCTCTTGGTTTGATGGATGACAACAGGGTATCAGCCTGTCGGCCGAAATAGTCCTGCACTCTTCGCCACTGCGGCGCTGCCTTTGACAAGAAGTCTGCATGTCCACCTCGCAACAGCGCGTCCCTTGTGAGCGAGAGCTCGATTTTCCTTCGGGAAAGTGGATGATCCAGACTCCTGGGACAAAGGTTTCCAAGAGCATGATTCGCTTGTCGGTGACGTGGACGTAGGGCAATGGAGGCGCGAGAGATGGGCTATGGCCTTGTTCATCTGAAGAAGGTTGAGCTGCGTAAGGTCTGGCCGCATGAGGCGCTTGATTTCACCAAGTGGCTTTCGAGCCCAGCCAACTTGAATATGCTGGGCGAAGCGGTTGGCGTTGAGCTCGAGCTCATTGAGACTGAATCCTCTGTGGGATCATTTAACGTGGACATCTACGCGCAGGAAGCCGGCACCGGACGTAAGGTCATCATCGAGAACCAGCTCGAGGAAACAAATCACGACCACCTGGGCAAGGTGATTACCTATGCTGCCGGTAAAGGCGCCCAAGTCATTATCTAGGTTGTCTCCCATGCACTTGACGAGCACCGTCAGGCGATTGAATGGCTTAACGAGCACACCGATAACGACTTTGGCTTCTTCCTTGTTGAGATTGAGCTTTGGACTATTGGAGACTTTAAGCCGGCTCCCCGCTTCAACGTTGTAGAGCAGCCGAACGAGTGGACAAAGGCCCTGAGGCTGAGTGAGAACCTGTCAGAGACCGAGCGTGTCAAGCTGTCGTATTGGACGAAGTATCGCGAGATTGTACGTTCGACTCCCAATTTTCTTAAGGTGTTTAGTCCGCAGAAGCCGACGAAGGACCACTGGTCTACTCTCCGATGCGGCACAAGTGCCTATCACATAGCGCTCCTGATTGACACGCAGCACGGCCGAACCGGTATCGAGTTTTATGTGCCAGACGATAAAGACATTGGTCACAAGTCAATCGAGAACGCGCAGCTTTTCGAGAAGGCGCTGGGACTGAAGGCGAAGCCTTTCGACGCGAAAAAGGCGTCGGGTCTGCGCTTCTACAAGGACGGCTGCAAGATTAAGAACAACGAGGGCGAACGGCCTGGGTTTATTGCAGAACAGCTGGACTGGGCGCTCAAGATGAGGAAGCTGATCGAAGAGCTTCAGCTCTAAGCTGGCGTTCGAATTCGACCCCGCGCTTCTCCAAGGCGCTGCCGTTCCGTTTGTGAAAGGTGCCGCACGCATGCCCGCCGTGCGCCCGCCCGTAGTAGTCTTGTGCTCGTGAGCACGAGCGACGGGAGGGCAATGGTGCAGGAAAATGCCGGCGCGGTGACGGGGGAGGGCACGCGCATCAGGATGGCGACGCCGGACGGTGCGGAGCGCCTGCTGCAGATATATGCGCCCTACGTGCGCGACACGGCCATAACCTTCGAGTGGGACGTCCCCAGCGTGGAAGACTTCCGCCAGCGTATCGCGCGTACGCTGGAGCGCTATCCCTACCTTGTGGCTGAGTCCGCGGACGGCCGAGCGCTGGGCTACGCGTACGCCGGCCCCCTCAAGGAGCGCAAGGCGTACGACTGGGCCTGCGAGCTCTCCATCTACGTGGCGCAGGACGCGCACGGCCGCGGCGTCGGCGGCGCGCTGTACGCCACGCTCGAGCGCCTGCTTTCGGCCATGGGCGTCACTAACCTCAACGCGTGCATAGGCTACCCCGCCGCGCCGGACGACCCCTACCTCACGCGCGCGAGTGTGGAGTTCCACACCCACCTGGGCTTCGAGTGGGTCGGCCGCTTCCACGGCTGCGGCTACAAGTTTGGCCGCTGGTACGACATGGTGTGGATGGAGAAGATCGTGGGCGACCACCCCGCAGACGCCCTCCCGCTGAGGCCCGTGTCGCAGGTGGCGGCCCTGCTGGGGGAGTAGGCCCCCGGCCCGAGCGGACCGCTGAGTCGGCCCGCCGCGCCGCCGCAGCGCGCAGACATCCGCAAGACTTTGGAGAAGAACATGATTAAACTTGCCCTGACCGATCTGGACGATACGCTCATCCCCGTTGGCGCACCGCGTGCCACGGACCGCGCCATCGCGGCCATCCACGCCATGGTCGACGCGGGCCTGCACGTTGGCCCCGTCACGGGCCGCGTTCCCTCGGCCATGGGCTGGATGTTCGCGGGCGACGCCACCTGCTTTGCCACGGGCGCGTTCTGCAACGGCCAGATGGTCTACATCGACGGTGAGCTCGCCCACCAGGAGGCGTTAGACCCCGCGTCGCTCGCCCGCGCGCAGGAAGTGCTGGAAGATGTGGAGGGTGCGGCGCTCGCCGTGTACGACGTGTTTGGCGACGGCCAGGCCATCCTGGTAAAGCGCAACGTCAAGAGCCTGGAGGGCCACCCGGAGGTCATGAGCGAGGTGGGCCACCCCACGCGCGCCGAGCTTGGCCCCACGCCGTGGATTAAGGCGAACGTGCACGTGTCTGGCCCGCGCGAGCGCCTGGTGCGCGTGCGCGACCTGCTGCGCGCGGAGTGCCCGGGCCTCGACTTCGTGTTCCCCAGCCCCACGGCCCCGCTCATCGACATCACGCCGCACGGCTGGGACAAGGCGGCCGGCGTGCGCGAGCTCGCCCGCGAGCTCGGCGTGACGCTCGACGAGGTCGCGACGTTCGGCGACTCGGAAAACGACCTGCCCATGATATCCGCGGTGCCAAACTCCGTTGCCGTCGCGAACGCGAGCGAGGACGTGGCCAAGGCCGCGCGCTGGCACATTGGGTCTGTGCGCGAGGACAGCGTTGCCGTCGCGCTGGAGCAGATCGCCGCAGCAGCGCCCAACGGCGCCATGCCGGCGTTCATGCGCTAGGCGTCAAACCGCGGCACGGCCTCGTCGCGCCCGTGGCTCGGTGGCGTCACGCCAGCGCGGGCCACGTGACCACGGGCGTCTGGTCTCCCTCTTCCCGAAGCGCCTGCTCAAAGGACTGCACGTCCTTCTCGCCCTGGGGCGTCACCTGGCTCACAAGAAGGACGTCCGCCTTAAGGCCGCCGGCGTGCTCGTGGGCGATGGCCCGCGCCACGAGGGCGGGCGTGGCGACGTCCGCGGCGTCGCAGCCCGCGAGCTTGCAGAAGACTTCCGGCCGGTGCACGGCCTGCGCCACGGGCAGCCCAAAGCCGGAGGCGCCCACCACCTGCACCACGCGGTCCGCCTCGGCGGGGATCACGGGCTCGTAGTCCGCGTGCGCCTTCAGCGGGTGCCGCGCGGCGCCGTCCGCCTCTACCAGCACGTAGTCTGCCAGCACGGAGAGCGTGCGCATCTTCAGGCGCGGCGCCGCGAGCTTGCCGGTGCCGTCGCCGACGGGCGTGCCCACGCACACCACGCGGCTGTACCACAGCGCCTGCTCCACGGCGCGCTCGTCCGCGTCCTCAAGCACCGGGCACGCAAACGGCATCACGTGCGTGGTGGTTGTGAGCACGACGGTGCCTGAAAGCTCGCGCGCCAGCGCGTCGAGCAGGCTCGTCTTGCCGCCGCTGCCGATGACCGCCGTGATGCCGCGCCCGATTGCCAGCTTGTCCGCAAGGCCCATGTGCACGCTCCCTCCCAGGCGTGGCGGCCCCCGCGGCCGCCCGTGGCAGAATTCTAGCGCTCCGCGGCGGGTGCGGCGTGCCGTCTGCGGCGTCAACCATGGCGCGCGGTTCTTCTCAAAAGATTGCAAACGTATATAACGTATATGATATAGTGTGCCCAAAAGGAGGCGCCGCGGGGATGCGACGGTGCCACGAGTGAGCGGTGAGGGCGCGCGGAGGAAGGGGAGCGCATGGGCGAGAAGGACGAGAAGGGTCGGGTCGAGAAGGGCCAGGCCGTCGGGGCAGGCGCGGAGGTCCGGATTCAGGACGAGGTTGCGGAGGTCGTGGCCAACGCGCTTCGCGGGCGCGACGTGACGCATGTGGCGTGGGTGGCCGCCGGCGGGTCGAACGGCGGGTTCTACGCGGCACACTACTTCATGGAGCGCGAGTGCGCGACCGTTTCCTCGCACATGTATACCAGCAACGAGTTTGTGCTGGCGCCGCCGGCGTACGTGGACGAGCACACGCTTTGCGTTATCTGCTCCATGCGCGGTACGAAGGAGACCTGCGAGGCGGCGCGGGTTGCGAAGGAGCTGGGTGCCGCGACGGTGGCGCTGTATGTGAACGAGTCCGACCTCACGCGGATCTGCGACCAGAAGATTGCGTACGAGTCCATCGCGCTGGATCAGAGCCGCACGGAGCGCGTGAACTCCAGCGTCGCCCTCATGATTGCGATGAGCCTTGCGAGCCAGGTGGACAGCTATGACCATTACGACGAGGCCATGTATGCGTTCGACGTGGTGGACGGCATCTACCGCAAGGCGTTTGCGCGCATGCAGGAGCCTGCGCGCGAATGGGCGGCCCGCATGGCCGGCGAGCGCACCATCTACGTGATGGGCTCCGGCCCCGCGTATGGGTCTGCGTACATATTCTCGATTTGCAACATCGAGGAGATGCTGCAGATAGACTCGCCCACCATCAACAGCTGCGAGTTCTTCCACGGCCCGTTCGAGGTGCTGGACGCCACAAAGCCCGTGTTCCTGCTGCTCTCCGTGGGACGCTGTCGCCCGGCGGACGAGCGCGCCCTACGCTTCCTCAGGCGCTACGGCGGCCCGAACGTCTACGTGCTGGACGGTATGGACCTCGGCCTGGGCGAGCTGCCCCAGGACGTGCGCGAGTACTTCAACCACATCCTTTTCTCGCCCATCCTCAATAACGTGTACATGCGCGCGCTGTCCGCCGCGACCGGCAAGGACTACATGACGCGGCGCTACATGTGGAAGGTGGAGTACTAGGGGCCCTGACGCGCGGGCGCCATTTGGGCTGCGTCTGCGCTTGCGCTCAACATTCGGTTCCTGCGGAGGCACTCCCCTTGGCCTCCGAGGAAAGGCCAGTCGCTTCCTCCAGCGGCTGGCCGTTTTGTTGCCATACGGTTGCCACCGCATGTACCGTTCGCCGGCAAAAGTGAACCGTTTGTTTCTAGACGTTATAGACCACTATCACCACGATAATAAGACGTATATGATGTCTGCAACATCAAGCCAACAAGGGGAGGTCGGGACCACATGAACCAAGTCATCCTTGCGTCTCACGGCGGACTCGCGACCGGCGCGCTTGACACCGTCCGCATGATCGTGGGCGAGGCGCCAAACGTGCACGCGGTCACGCTCGAGCGCGACGACAAGGAGCCCGTCACCGCCAAGGTCGAGGCGCTCGTCAAGGGTTTCTCGCCGGACGATGCCGTGTACGTCCTCACGGACATGCTGGGCTCCAGCGTCAACAACTCCATGGTCGAGTACCAAGCGGCGCACCCGGACGTCACCGTAATCGCAGGCATGAACATGCCCATGGTCCTCACGCTGGCGCTTTCGGACGGCCCGCTGGACGCCGCGGCCGTGCGCGACCTCGTGTCGGAGGGCCGCCGCGGCATCGTTGACTGCGCGCACCCCGACGCTCCCGAAAGCGCGGCTCCGGCCGCCGCGGCAAAGCGTCCGCAGGCAAATCACGGCCCCGCGAAGATCGTCCTCACCAGGCTCGACTACCGTCTGCTCCATGGCCAGGTCGTCTTCTCGTGGGTCTCGAGCGTCGGTGCCGAGCGCATCATCGTCGTGGACGACGACGCCGCGACTGACGATGTCAAGAAGGGCGCCCTGCGCCTGGCGAAGCCCGCGGGCGTCCGACTGAACGTCTTCACCGTCGACCGTGCACTCAAGAAGATGGCAAAGCTCAACACGCTGGGCGAGAAGGTCATGTTCGTGTTCGGCACCACCTCGGAGCTGCGTCGCTTCTACGAGTCCTACAAGCTGGGCGACGTGGACCTCGGCGCGACCGCCAACCACGACGGCGCCGAGATGATCGGCGGCAAGGGGTCGTCCGTCTTCCTGGACGCGGCCCAGAAGGCAGACGTCAACGCCCTCCTCGACATGGGCGTGAAGGTCTACGTTCAGCAGACTCCCACGCTTCCGCGCACAGACGTCACGAAGAGGCTGTAGCCCCGGTGCAGTCCCCGAAAGGAGAAAGACATGAACACATTCGTTAGCGCCCTGCTCGTGGGTCTCGTCAGCGTGTTCTGCATGCTCGACTCGCGCCTGCTCGGCCGCCTGAACTTCGAGCAGCCGCTCGTGGGCGCCACGCTCGTAGGCGTCGTCCTCGGCGACCCGATGACGGGCCTCGCCGTCGGTGCGGCCGCGGAGCTCGTGAGCATGGGCCTCGTGAGCGTCGGCGCCGCGGTGCCGGCCGACATGGTGCTCGGCAGCATCATCGCGTCCGCGTTCGCGTGCCTCACCGGCGCCAGCGCCGAGACCGCCATGACCATCGCTGTCCCCGTCGCGGTCCTGGGCCAGCTCCTCGGCATCGTGTTCCGCTCCGTCATCGCCGTGCTCACGCACGTCGCGGACGCCGCGATCGAGGAGGGCAAGTTCGTCAAGGCCCAGCACCTGCACATCGTCGTGGGCACCATCCTGTACTCCCTCATGTACTTCATCCCCACGTTCTTCGCGATCCTGCTGGGCACCGACCTTGTCAAGGGCGTCGTCAGCCTCATCCCCGGCTGGCTCACCACCGGACTGAACGTCTCCACCAAGCTTCTCACCGCCTACGGCCTCGCGCTGCTCCTCTCGCTCTCGCTCAAGAAGGGCATGGGTGCGTTCCTCTTCGTCGGCTTCCTGCTCGCCGCCTACCTCAAGCTCTCCGTCATCGCCGTGTCCGCCCTCGGCGTCGCCGCGGCGGTCGTGCTGACAGACCTCAAGTTCGGCCGCCACGCCAACGGCAACGGTGGCACCGCGGCGCTTGCCGCATCCGACGACTACGACCCCCTCGAAGACGACGACGAGTAAGGAGAAGGACATGGCTACCAAGGAAGTCTCTACTCGCAAGAAGATCAGCCAGTTCTTCTGGCGCAGCTGGGCAATCCAGGACTCCTGGAACTACGAGCGCCAGATGAACATGGGCTTCATGTACGGCATCGCGCCGACCCTCGACCGCTGCTACCCCAACGCGGACACCGACCCCAAGCAGATGGAGCGCAAGAAGGAGGCGTACCGTCGCCACATGGCGTTCTACAACTGCACGCCGCAGACGAGTGCCTTCGTGCTGGGCCTTTCCGCCTCGATGGAGGAGGAGCTCGCCGAGGACCCGAACGCCTTCGACCCCGACACCGTCAACGCCGTGAAGACGTCGCTCATGGGCCCGCTCTCCGGCATCGGTGACTCGTTCTTCCAGGGCACCATCCGCGTCATCGCCTTTGGCCTGGGCGTGAGCCTCGCGAAGCAGGGGTCGTTCCTCGGTCCCATCCTCGCGATGGTCATCTCGATCATCCCGTCGGTCCTCGTCACGTGGTTCGCGGCGAAGCTCGGCTACGAGGGCGGTCGCGGATTCCTGCAGAAGATGCAGAGCGGCGATCTTATGGACCGTGTCATGTACGTGTGCGGCATCGTGGGCCTCATGGCAATCGGCGGCATGGTCGCAACGCTCATCGGCGCGACGGCCCCGGCGACGTTCGCAAGCGGGTCGGTCAAGATCCAGAAGCTCCTGGACTCCATCATGCCGCAGATGATCCCGCTCGCCCTCACGGGTGCGATGTACTGGCTCATCAAGAAGAACGTAAAGTCCGGCTGGATCCTCGCCATCTGCATCTTCGGCGGCATCCTGCTCTCAGTGCTCGGCATCCTGGCCTAGGACCGCGCAAAGCACAGGGCCGCGCAAGGCCCGGGACTGCGCAAGGCGTACGGACGAGAAAAGCAGACAACGCGCCAGTGTGGCGCTTCTCGACAGAAGAAGGAGACAGAACATGTACGAAATCGACCTCAGCAAGCCCAAGCAGATCGTGGCGGACGTCCTGAAGGACCACCAGATCGACTCCGTCGCGTTCGTGGGATGCGGCGCCTCGATGAGCGAGCTCTACCCCGCGAAGTACTTCCTGGCCAACAACACCCGCACGCTCAACGTGCAGATCTTCACCGCGAACGAGTTCAACTATGACACGCCGGCATGGGTCGGCCCCAACACCTTCGTCGTGACGTGCTCCCTGGGCGGCACCACGCCCGAGACCGTCAAGGCAAACGGCACCGCGAAGGCGCTCGGCGCGCCCGTGACCGCCATCACGCACAACGGCACCTCCCCGCTGACCGAGGGCGTCGACCACGTGATCGTTCACGGGTTCGAGAAGAACTACGCTGCGAAGGTCGAGAAGATGGGATATGCCCTGGCGCTCGCAGTCGAGCTGCTGCAGCAGGTCGAGGGCACGGACCTTTACGACGATATGGTCGCTGGCCTCACAAAGGTGTACGACCTTGCCGAGGACGCGGCCGAGCACGCCGGCAAGCTTGCGGCGCAGTTTGCGGCAGACTTCAAGGACGACCAGCTCATCTATCTCATGGGCTCCGGGGCGAGCGCGAAGGTGGCGTACTCCACCTCCATGTTCCTGTTCTCCGAGATGCAGTGGATCGACTCCGCCGCCTACCACACCGGCGAGTACTTCCACGGCCCGTTCGAGCTTACCGAGAAGGACAAGCCGTACCTGCTGTTCATGAACGACGGCGCGACCCGTGCGATGGACGCCCGCGCCCTCACGTTCCTGCAGCGCTTCGACGCCAAGGTCGCCGTCATCGACGCCAAGGACTACGGCCTGTCCGGCGTGGTGGGCTCGAAGGTTGCCACGTACTTCAACCCCTTCGTGCACACGGCCGTCATGCGCGTGTACGCGGAGAAGATCTCCGAGGCGAGGCAGCACCCGCTCACCATGCGCCGCTACATGTGGAAGCTGCAGTACTAGTCTTCAGGCGCACGTCGCGGGCCGTCCATCGCGGGCGGCCCGCTTTTTTGTAGCGCGCACGGGCGCGTGCGCACGTTCTTCTCGCCCGCATTGCGGGCCTTTGGGGGTGATGGGCATGGCGCGCGCCGTGCTGTTTGACATGGACGGGGTGCTTGCGTTCACGGAGCAGTTCTACAACCAGCGTCGCGTGGACTACCTGATGGGGAAGGGCTTTTGCTTCGATGCGGTCCCGGACTTCAGCGGGAGCAACGACCGGGCGATCTGGGAGGAGCTGGTACCGGGCAACGCCGAGCTGCGTCGCGCGCTGCATGAGGGCTACCGCGCGTACTCTGACGACCATCCAACCCCATGGCGCAGGGTTGCGAACCCGGATGCGGTGCCCGTGATGCGTACCCTGCGAGAGCGGGGCGTGAGGTGCGCGATCTGCTCTTCTTCATACCCGGAGCTCATACGCGAGTTCATGCGGGCGACGGGCGCGGAGCCCTACGTGAGCCTTGCAATCAGCGGACAGGAGTGCAGAGCGTTCAAGCCAGACCCAGAGATCTACCTGACGGCGATGAGTCGCCTGGGCGTGCCTGCGGGGGATTGCGTGGTTGTGGAGGACTCGCCGATCGGCATCCGTGCGGGCAAGGCGTCCGGCTCCCTTGTGGCTGCCCTGAGGCCTCGGCCTGGCGTGAGCCTCGACCAGGGAGAGGCGGACGTGGTGGTGGACTCGCTTTGGGAGGTCGTGCCCCTGGCGCTGGGGCCGTCGGGCGCGGCGCAGGAATGACGCCGCGTGACGAAGCGGTATCATACATATGACACGTGAGGTATGAGGCGGCGCACCGACGTGGCGCCGTGCGAAAGGCAAGACATGGGCACCACGGCGACGCCGCTCTATCAGCAGATATACGATGATCTGAAAGGCGAGATCAAGGGCGGCACATACAAGAACGGCGACAGGATCCCCTCTGAGGCGGAGTTGAGCCAGAGCTACGGGGTGAGCCGCATCACCGTGCGTCGCGCAATCGAGGACCTGTGCTCGGACGGCTTCCTGGTGAAGATGCAGGGCCGCGGGACGTTCGTGGGGACGCGTCACATAAGCCGCCAGCTCTCGCGCACGCGCGACATCAGCACGTTCACGCGCATGTGCCAGGAAATAGGGGCGCGTCCGGGTGCGCGCGTGATAGACCGTCAGATAACGCCTGGCAGACCCGACGAGCTCGAATTCTTTGGGATGGGTGACGGCACGCTCATGCTGCTTGTGCGACGCGTGAGGTCTGCCGATGGCCTGCCCGTGTGCGACGAGCGCGTAATCCTTCCGTACGACTGGGCGCCAGACCTCCTGACGGAGCCGTTGGAGGACACGTCGATGTTCGACGCCATCGAGCACGCGATCGGGCGTCGGCCGGACCACCACACCGCATGGACCATCAATGCCGTGAAGTCAACGACGGAGCAGGGGCAGCTGCTTGAGGTCTCCGCGGGGGACCCTCTGATCTATAGCGTTGCCGACTACGTCGACGCGGACGGCAAGCCCGTATGCATAGGTCGCGACTACTTCGTGGGTGGACGCTACGAGATAGACCTCTAGCGCGGCGGCACGCCCTTCTCGCCCTGCGCGGCGCCGTCCGCGGCGCCAGGGGACCGCTTGCAAAAAAGAAGTTCTGCAATCCAAACAAACATTAATCCGTCCGTGGCGCTTCGCTATACTGGGCAGGCAAGGGTGACTGGCACGGCACCCCGGCGGCTCGACCGCCCAAAAAGTCACGGCCCTGTGGAAACCCGCGGGCCACGCGCCCGCTCGTAGCGTTTGGAGCGAAGCATGAAGATCGATGCGCGCAACCTCACCTGCCCAAAGCCCGTGGTACTGACGCTGGAGGCGCTGCCAAAGCTTGCGCCCGGCGAGTCGCTGCAGGTGCTGGTGAACGATTCCGTGGCAGAGGGCAACCTCACGCGCCTTGCGGACGAGAAGGACTGCGAGCTTGGCGTGGAGCGCTCTGGGAAGGACGTCACCCTCACCTTCAGCCCGCGCGGCGAGGTGGCCGCGAGCGAGGCCGCCGCGACGGAGGCCGCCGCGTTCTGCAACGTGCCCGACCGCACGTCGGCCGTGGTGGCGGTGGACACGGACTCCATGGGCCGCGGCAGCGAGGAGCTGGGCCACATCCTGATGAAGGGCCTCATCTACGCGCTGGCCCACCAGGACCAGGTTCCGGACACCATGCTGTTCTACAACGGCGGCGCGCGCCTTACGTGCGAGGGCTCGGAGTCGCTGGAGGACATCCGCGAGCTGGAGTCCCGCGGGACGAAGGTCCTTACCTGCGGCACCTGCCTGGACTTCTATGGCATCCGCGACAAGCTTGCCGTGGGCGGCGTCACCAACCTGTACGCCATAGCGCAGATCGTGGCGGCGCGTCCCGGCGTCACGGTGCTGTAGCCGGCCATGGTGTACCTCAACTGCGCCGCCACGGCGCACGAGCGTCCGGACTGCGTGATAGACGCCGTGGTGCGCGCCATGCGCGAGCTGGGCAGCTCTGGCCGCGGCGCCGCGGAGGGCGAGCTTGGCGCGGCGCGCACGGTGATGGTGGCGCGCGAGCGGGTGGCATCGCTTCTGGGCTTTGGCCACCCGGAGCGCGTGGTGTTTGCCGCCAATGCCACGCAGGCGCTGAACATGGCGATCTTGGGCACGGTGCGCCCGGGCGACCGCGTGGTCGCCACGGACTGGGACCACAACTCCGTGCTGCGGCCGCTGCACCTGCTTGCCGGCCGCGGCGCGCACGTGGACTTCGTGCCGGCGGACGCGCTGGGCAGGCTGGACTACGACGCGCTTGGGCGCCTTGTGGCGCCGGGCACGCGGCTGGTGGTGTGCACGCACGCGTCCAACCTTACGGGCAACGTGGCGGACGTGCGCCGCTTTGCCCGCGTGGCGCACGCGGCCGGCGCGCTGCTTCTGGTGGACGCGTCGCAGACGGCGGGCGCCGCCCCCGTGGACATGGAGGCCATGGGCGCGGACCTGCTGGCGTTCACGGGGCACAAGGCCCTCATGGGGCCGCAGGGCACGGGCGGCCTGCTGGTTGCGCCGGGTGTGGACGTGCGGCCCGTGATTTCGGGCGGCACGGGAGTGCTCTCGTTTGCGGAGGGCATGCCGGACGCGTACCCGGAGCACCTGGAGGCCGGCACGCTCAACGGTCATGGCATCGCGGGGCTTTCCGCCGCGGCGCACTTTGTGGCGCGCGCGGGCGTG
>NZ_JBQKDH010000008.1:0-141323 GCF_052121955.1 Parafannyhessea sp. LCP19S3_B1
GCAAAACCAGATCAATGATTGGGTCTCGTGGGCTCGGAGATGTGTATAAGAGACAGGGCCGCGGCCGTGCGCGGTGCCTGCGCCACGGCGACGCCCGCCGGGAAGGCCTCCGGGCGCTCCATCTCTATGGAGCAGTCGCCCTCCTCGATCCTCATGCGCGCAAGGCCGCGGGCCTGCATCACCTGTGCGAGCGCGTCCACGCGCGTGCTGCTGGTGTCCATGCCGCTACGCCTCCCTCCCGTCGAAGCGCCTGAGCGCGACGACGGCGTTGTGTCCGCCAAAGCCAAGCGAGGTGGAGAGCGCCCACCTGCCGTCGAACGCCTGGCTGTGGCCCGGCGTGTAGTCAAGGTCGCAGTCCGCGTCCGGCGTGGTCAGGCCCACGGTAGGCGGTATCACGGAGTCGCGCAGCGCCAGCGCGCACGCCATGGCCTCGACCGCGCCCGTCGCCCCCAGCATGTGTCCGGTCATGGACTTGGTGGAGGATATCCGGGCCGCACGCGCGCCCTTCTCGCCCAGCGCCAGCTTCAGGCCCTGGGTCTCCGTCTTGTCGTTCAGCTTCGTCGAGGTGCCGTGCGCGTTCACGTACAGGCCCTCCGCCACGTCCAGTCCGGACTCGTCCACGGCCTGCCTGATGGCGCGGGTGATGCCGTCCGCGGAGGGGTCGGGGCTCGTGATGTGGTACGCGTCCGCGGTGTTGCCGTAGCCGCACACCTCCGCCACGACGTTCGCGCCGCGCGCCAGGGCATGCTCCAGCTCCTCCAGCACCAGGATGCACGCGCCCTCGCCCATCACGAAGCCGTCGCGGTTCGCGTCGAACGGGCGGCACGCCGTCTTTGGGTCGGGGTTTACCGTGAGCGCGCGGCAGTTGGTGAAGCCCGCGATGCTCACGGGCACGATGGCCGCCTCGGCACCGCCGGCCAGGATTGCGTCCGCGTAGCCGTAGCGGATGGCACGGTACGCCTCGCCGATGGCGTTGGTGCTGGTGGCGCACGCCGTGACCACGGGAAGCGTCGGGCCCTTCGCGTTGTGGCGTATGGACACCTGCCCCGCGGCCATGTTCGCGATGATCATGGGCACCAGGTACGGGCTCACCTTGCGGGCGCCGCCGTCTGCCAGGCGCCTTACCTGCGCCTCCGTGGTGCCGATGCCGCCGATGCCAGAGCCCACGTACACGCCAAGGCGCTCCGGCTCGATGGCGCCCTCGGCGTCGAGCCCGCTCGACGCCATGGCCTCGTCCGACGCCACGAGCGCAAACTGCACGTTGCGGTCGTTGTGCAGCGCGACGGACTTGCCAAGGGCGGCCGCCGCGTCGAAGCCCTTCACCTCCGCGGCCACGCTCACGCGGAAGCCCGTGGTGTCGAACGCCGTGATGGTCCCGATGCCGGACTCGCCCCTGACGAGCGCGTCCCAGCTCTGCGGGGCCGTGTTGCCCACGGGCGTGATGGCACCCATGCCCGTGATGACTACCCTGCGATCCATCCTACTTCCCCTCCCGGGCGCAAAGGCGCCCGTCTACATGCAAAGGCCGCCGTCGATGCGTATGACCTCGCCCGTCACGTAGCTCGCGGCGTCGGAGGCGAGAAACGCCACCACCTCGGCCACCTCCTCGGCCGTGCCCAGGCGCCCGAGCGGGACCCTGGCCGCATAGCCGTCGCGGACGTCCTGCGGGAGCTTCTCCGTCATGTCCGTCGCGATGAAGCCTGGCGCGACGGCGTTCGCCGTGACGCCGCGACCGGCGAGCTCACGTGCCACGGACTTCGTGAGCCCGATGACTCCCGCCTTCGACGCGGCGTAGTTGACCTGGCCGGCATTGCCGTGGAGCCCGACGACGGAGCTCACGTTCACGATGCGCCCGCCACGCTGGCGCACGAAGTTGCGCGCGAGGGCGCGCACCATGTTGAACGTGCCCTTCAGGTTCACGTCGAGCACGCGGTCGAAGTCCTCGTCGCGCATGCGCGCAAACAGGCCGTCGCGCGTGATGCCCGCGTCGTTCACGAGCGCCCACACGGGGCCGAAGTCGTCGGTCACCTGCTTCACCGTCTGCTTCACGGCGGCGGCGTCCGACACGTCGCAGCGGTACGCCCTCGCGCGCGCGCCAAGCGCCTCGAGCGCGACGACGCAGTCCGCGGCCGCCTCCGCGTTACCGGCATACACGATGGCCACGTCGAAGCCGGCGCGTGCGAGACGCTCCGCGCAGGCGCGACCGATGCCGCGCGAGCCGCCCGTCACCAGGGCGCAGCGGCGCGTGGTGTCCTTCTCGTCCATTGTTAGCCCTCCGCAATCGCGGCAAGAGCCGCCTCGAGCTGGTCAGGGTCTTCCACGCTCATGGCACGGACGCCGTCGAGCGTGCGCTTGACGAGGCCCGTGAGCGTGTGGCCGGGGCCCACCTCCACGAACGTGTCGATGCCGGCCGCCTGCATGCCGCGGAGCTCGTCCGCCCAGCGGACGGGGCTCTTCACCTGGCTCGCGAGCGTTGCCGCCACCTTCGCGGGCTCCGTCGGGTACGGATGCCCCGTCAGGTTTGCCCAGCATGCCATGTGCGGGGACGCCGGCGCGTGCTGCGCAAGGTGCGCCGAAAGACCCGTCGCGGCGTCCGCCATGTACGGGCTGTGGAACGCGCCGGACACGGCGACCCTCATGCTGCGGCCGCCGGCGTCGCGCACGAGCACGTCCAGCCGCTCGCACGCGTCCGGCGCGCCCGCGACCACGGTCTGGAGCGGGCTGTTATAGTTGACGGCCCACGCCTCGCCCGCCTGGGAGGCGAGCTCCTCCACGCGCTCCGGCGCAAGCTTCATCACGGCGCGCATGGCGCCGGGGTGAGCGTCGCAGCACTGGGTCATGAGGCAGGCGCGCACCACGGCCAGGCGCATGGCCGCCTCGACGTCGAACGCCCCCGCGAACGCGAGTGCGCCGAGCTCGCCGAGGGAGTGGCCCGCGACGGCGGCCGGAACGACGCCGCGCTCCGCGAGCGCCGCCGCGCACGCAAGGTCCACTGCCAGCACGCACGGCTGCGTGTTCGCCGTGAGCGCGAGCTCCTCCTTCGTGCCGTCGAAGCACTGGGCGCTCGTGCCCGGACGCACCGCGTCCGCCGCATCGAACACGGCCCTGGCAGCCGCGCTCTTCTCGGCCAGCGCACGCCCCATGCCGGGACGCTGCGAGCCCTGGCCCGCAAACAGGAACGCGACGTTTGGCCGTGGGGTCGCCTCCGCGCCTAGCACACCCATGCCGTCGCCCCCTTCAGGCAGCGCTCCGCGCCGTCCATGAGGTCGTCCACGATCTGGGCGGCCGTCTGCTCCTGGTGCACCATGGCCGCAACCTCGCCGGCCATGAACGAGCCCTCCTGGTAGTTGCCGTCCTTCGCGGCCTTGCGCAGCGACCCCGCCCCAAGGCTCGCGAGCTCCTCCGCCGTGGCGCCCTCGCGCTCCCTGCGCGCGAACTCCTGCGAGAACGGCGTCTTCAGGCAGCGCACCGCGCCGTTGATGCTGCGGCCGGTCACGATGGTGGACAGGTCCTTCGCCTTGATGACGCGGTCCTTGTACTCCTGGCTCACCGTGCACTCCGTGGCGACGAGGAAGCGGGTGCCCACCTGGACGCCCTGCGCGCCCAGCATGAACGTGGCCGCGACCTGCCGGCCGTCCGCGATGCCGCCCGCGGCGAGCACCGGCACCTTGACGGCGTCCACAACCTGCGGCACCAGGACCATGGTCGAGAGGTCGCCCACGTGCCCGCCGGACTCTCCGCCCTCGGCGACGATTGCGTCCGCACCGGCGCGCTCCAACAGGCGCGCGAGTGCGACGGAGGACACGACGGGGATCACCCTCACGCCGGCGTCCTTCCACGCGCGCATGTACTTGCTGGGGTTGCCCGCGCCTGTAACGACCACGGGAACGCGCTCCTGGGCCACGACGTCCGCGACCTCGGCCGCGAACGGACTCTGGAGCATCACGTTCACGCCGAACGGGCGCTGCGTGCGCGTGCGGACGTCCCGGATCTGCTCGCGCACCCAGTCGGGTCCGGCGTTCATGGCCGAGATGATGCCGAGGCCGCCGGCCTCGGAGACGGCGGCGGCGAGGCTCGCGTCCGCGATCCACGCCATGCCGCCCTGAAACAGGGGCTTCTCTATTCCCAGAAGCTCGCAGATGGGGGTCCTGATCATGTGCGTTCGGTCCTTAGCGTTTGGGGTTTGCCGGAAGTGTGGAAGCCGGCCTACTTCTGAAGGAGGCCGTCGACCAGGTCGACGAACTCGCCCACGGTCTGGGGGTTGGCCTCGGGGTCGATCTCGATGCCGAACTCGTCCTCGCACGCCATGACCGCCTCGACGGTGGCCATGGAGTCGAGGCCGACGCTCGCGAGGTTGGTGTCGCGGGTGAGCTCGACGTCGTCCAGGCCCTCCTGGTCCTTGAGGATGCTGACGACGCGATCGAAGGTGGACTCTGCCATGGTTTATCTCCTATCTTCTGGCGCCGGGAACCGGCGCGAACGAGGGTGCCATCCGGCACCCGGGATACCTTGTTGACGCCACGCGCGACGCGGGGGCCGCGGCTGGCGAGAAGCGCCGGGCGCCTAGCTTGGCGCGGCCTCCCAGCGCAGGAGCGTGGACGCCACGTCCAGACCCGCGCCGAAGCCGACGAGGGCGACGAGCTGACCCTCCGCGAGCTTTCCCGCGCGGGCGAGGCCGTCCAGGGCGAGCGGGATGCACGCGCTGGAGACGTTGCCCGTGTGCGCCAAGTTCAGCACCACGCGGGACGGGTCCAGTCCCAGGCGCTCGACCACGGCGTCCACGATCCTCTCGTTTGCCTGGTGGAGCACGAAGTGGTCCACCTGGCCCAGGGGGATGCCCGTGGCCTGCTCCATCTGGCGGAGCTCGCGCACGACCTCCGTCACGGCGAAGCGGTACACGCTCCTGCCGCGCATGGAGAGCGCGCTTGCCGGGGCCGTGCCCGCGGTGGCATCGAACGGGCTCGTGCCCGCGACGCCCGGCACGTCGAGCGCGGCCACGTTGGGTATGGTGCGCAGGCGGCACCACAGCGGCGACTCGCCGCCGGCGCGCACGACGACGGCCGCGGCGGCGTCGCCAAACAACACGCAGGTGGAGCGGTCCGCCCAGTCCATGATGCGCGAGCACTTCTCGGCGGAGAGCACGAGGGCCGTGGCGGCGCGCCCGCGCGAGAGGTAGCCGTCGGCCACGTCGAGCGCGAACACGAAGCCGGAGCACGCGGCGGACACGTCGAACGCGGGGCACGCGGCGCCCAGGCGCTCCGCGACGGCGCACGCCTCCGCGGGCATCAGGTGGTCGCCCGTAGTGGTGGAGCACACGATGAGGTCGAGCTGCGACGCGTCGACGCCCGCGGACTCGAGCGCGCGCCGGGACGCCTCCTCCGCGAGCTGGTCCAGCGACTCCGTGGTGCAGACCCTGCGCTCGCGGATGCCCGTGCGCGTGCGGATCCACTCGTCGCTCGTGTCCAGGAACGCCGAGAGCTCGTCGTTGGTGACGCTGCGCGTCGGCAGCGCCGAGCCCGTTCCCACGATGGTGTACGCCACTATGACCTGCCCCCCTTCTGACCCGCCGTTCGCCTGAGGTAGTCGCGCTGCTTCTGCTGCGCCTTCGCATAGAACTGCTCCAGGCGCCTGATGCCGTCTAGCAGCACGCGGCGCTCGTCGAGCGAGAGCCCGCCGGAGACCTCCTCCGCCATGCGCTGGTTGAAGACCACGTGCAGGCGGAGGACCTTCTCGCCGTCGCGCGTGAGTCCCACGTTCACGCGGCGCGCGTCCCTGGAGTCCCGCCGCTTGCGGACGTAGCCCTTCCGCACCAGGCGGTTCACGGCGGCCGTGGCGGAGGGCACGCGGATGTCGAGCGCGCGGGCCACCTCGGACACGGTGATGGTCGCGTCCTTGTGCAGCGTCGCGCGGCCCACGACCTCAACCAGGTTCAGCTCGGCCACGGTGAGGTCGATCCCCTGCGCGCGGCGCGTGAGCTCCTCCAGCTGGTCGATGGACTCGTACGTGCTGCCCAGGAGGCTCGAGATCTCTGACATGAACGCGTAGCCGTCGCTCACGTCGATGTCGCGGGCGGGCGTGGGCGCCGTAGCGCCGTCGCGTGCGCCGCTCGCGCCGCGTTCCTGTGGTGCAGCCATGGGTCCGCTCCCCTCCCGTCGCCAATTTAGTTAGCCTGTCTAACTATTTCGAGTGTAGCGACGTATGTTGACGTGTCAACATAAAGTTTTGGAGAAAGACGAATTTGCCCCCGGGCACACACATTGCGCACACGGGGGCACTCTGGTTCAGGCTCTTACGTTTTTGCAGGCAGATTGCGTAAATTGGTGGTTTGTAGCGCCGCTTAGCGCCCAATGGGCCTCAGCGACGCCTGCTCGGGGGCAAGCGAAAGCGTACCGCCGCCCGGAAGCGCAAGCACCGCACGACCGGTTCCGTCTACGGAGAAGAACGTGCCCCGCCCCACGACGGCGCCCTCGGGGGTGACGGCCACGACCGTGCCCCCAAGGCCGTGGAGGCTGGCCTGGTACTCTTCCAGCACGGGCGCGAGCGGCTCGGCCGGGCAGCCCCCGGAGAGGCCCTCGGCCCATGCGTCCACGCGCCGCACGATGGCGTCGCGAAACAGCGTCGCCACGGCCGCGTAGTCGCCGGCCGCGGCAGGGGCGCCGCACTCGTCCAGGTACGCGGCGGGAAGCGGGGCGGGCATGCCGTCTCGCACCGCCTGCGGGCGGATGCTGTCGCCCTGCGGGCGCGAGAGGTTCACGCCGATGCCGCACACGGCGGCGTCACCCACGCCCGCGACCCCGTCCGCCGCTGTGCCCGAGCCCCCAGGCTGCGACCCCAGGCAGAGCTCCACCAGGATGCCGCCGAGCTTGCATGCGCCGCCGGGCCCTGGAACCACGAGGTCGTTTGGCCACTTCAGCCGCGGCGTCGTCGCGCCGAGCGCACGGCACGCGTCAAGCGCCCCCAGGCCGGCGGCCACGGGGATGGCGCGCAGGCACTCACGCGCAACGCCAGGGCGCAGCGCCACGGAGAGGTACAGCCCGCCCGGCGGGGACACCCACACGTGTCCCCTGCGGCCGCGCCCCAGCGTCTGCCTCACCGCGGCGACGGCCGCGCCGTGGGGGGCGCCGGGGGGGGGGCGGCGCGGGGCCGCGGCCCTGGTTGACTCGCACGCGTCAAGCACCTCCACGGCCGGGAGGCCCGTTCTTCTCGCCATGCGATCCCCCTTCCTGGCACAGCCGCGGCCAAGGCCGCCGCGGCCACGTGATCCGTGGCGGGCGCCTACGCCAAGCCGGCGGCCATGCGCTCCACGATCGCCGCGCAGCGCAGGGCCATCTTGCGCTCGAACGCGGGGTAGTCCGCGGCGGAGGCTCCGTTCGCCTCGTCTGATATGGTGCGCACGATCGCGAACGGGATGCCGTTCACGTGGCACGCCTGCGCGATGGCGGCACCCTCCATCTCGCAGCACAGCGCGCCAAACTCCTCAACGATCAACCGGCGCATGGCGTCCTCGTGCACGAACTTGTCGCCGGAGGCCACGCGCCCCTCGAACACGCCCGCCTCCGGCGCCACGGCGCGCGCCGCGCAAACGGCGGCCTGGCGCAGCGTCGGGTCCGCCGCAAACGCAAGCGTGTCCATGCCGGGGCACTGGCCGGGCCGGTAGCCCAGGTTCTGCACGTCCATGTCGTAGTTGACTGCGTCCGTTGAGACCACCACGTCGCCTATGTCCACGCGCGCGTCCAGCGAGCCGGCCACGCCCGTGTTCACCACGCGGTCCGCCCCAAAGCGCACGGCGAGCGTCTGCGCGCACATGGCGGCGTTGATGCTGCCCACGCCGCAACGCACCACGATCGCGTCCGTACCGCCCAGGCGGCCCTCGCTAAACTCCATGCCACCCACGCACGTCACGCGCACGCCGTCGAGGTGGGCCCTCAGCAGCTCCACCTCGACGTCCATCGCGCCAATGATTCCCAGCGCCACGCGCCTACTCCGCGCCGGGGTAGGTCATGTGCGCGTCGTCGATCGCGTACAACGTGTTGTCCAGGTAGCGCCTGGCCCACCAGTGCGCCTGGTTCAGGTCCGCGTCGTGCCAGTTGCCGCACTCCGCCGGCTTTGCGCCGGGAATCTCCCCCTCGAAGTCGCGGGCAAACTCGAAGGCGCGCGTGACCAGCGGCAGCACCTCCTTGGGCGTGCACTCGCCAAACACGATGAGATAGAAGCCGGTGCGGCAGCCCATGGGCCCAAAGTACACGATGCGGCTCGCCCACTCCTCGTCGTTGCGCAGGAACGTGGCCAGCAGGTGCTCGATGGCGTGCACGGCGGCCGTGTCCATGACCGGCTCGCGGTTGGGTGCGGTCAGGCGCAGGTCGAAGGTGGTGATGACGGCGCCGGACGCCGGGTCGCGGTCGACGCGGCTCACGTAGACGCCGGGCTCCAGGCGAAGGTGGTCGATGGTGAAGCTTGCGATCTGCTCCATGGTGTCTCCTGTCGTTGGGCTCCGGGGGTCGTCCCGCGGAGCGGTTTGCGTTCGTAGTGACGATACTTCATGTACCCGCCGCAGGCGGTGCGACCGCGCGTTCTCCAAAGGCATCACACGCGGTCCGAAACACGGGAGAAACCCACGCCATCCGGTTTCGCATATCATGTTTCCACGACGGTCGGCGCGCGCCGCGAGGACGCGCCGCAATGCGACCCGGGAGGAACCACGGACACCTTCGCACACTGGGCCTGCGCGTGGGCGCAGGCCACAAACTCATCGCTTGCGGGCTCGCGCGTGCTCGTGGACGCGCAGGACCTCGCGCGCGGAGGCGGGGTGCTTGCCCTGCGCATGGCGGAGTGGGGCCTCGTCCCTACGAACGATGCCGCACAGGCGGATTTTACCTACCCCGACCTGCCCAAACGCCAGGACCTTACCGCCGCGGACGCCTGGGCGCGCGCCGAGAGGGGCATGCCCGTCTCGGCGGAGCTCGCGCGCCGGATCGCGGCGGAAGGCCTGCTCGCGGGCGTCCACATCGCGCTCAGCCTCATCGTGGAGCCAAAGACGGCCGTCCTCGTGGAGCGCCTTGCCGCGGCCGGTGCCACCGTGGGCGTGTACTGCCACGCGCACGAATGCGACCAGGCCATCGCCAACCAGATCCGCGCCCGCGGCTACGCCATAGAGGCGGACGCCACGTGGACGCCCGCGCAGGAGCGCGAGGGGTCGCTCCGCCTCATGGACCGCATACGGCCCGACGTCGTCATCGACGACGGCGCGAACTTCTCGCGCCTCATGGTGATGGAGCGCCCGACCCTGGCGGCGAGGCTCGTGGGCGTCGCGGAGGAGACCACCTCCGGCGTCCGCGCGTTCGCGGCCATGCAGCAGGAAGGCGAGCTGCCGTTCCCCGTCGTGGCGGTCAACGACTCCCGCCTGAAGACCGGCTTCGACAACCGCCACGGCACGGGAGAGACCTGCGCCGCCACGACGATGTCCCTCGTAGGGCCGTCGTTCTTCTCCGCCGCCGGTGGGGCACGCGTCACCGTGGTGGGCTTTGGCCCCGTTGGCGAGGGCTTCGCCCGTCGCGTGCGGGCGCTGGGCGCGCGCGTGACCGTGGCGGAGGCGGACCCCGTCCGCGCGCTTGAGGCGAGCTTCGCCGGCTTCGCGGTCGCCCCGCTCGACAGCGCGCTTCCCGCCACGGACATGGCGGTCTCGGCCACGGGCGTGCGCCACACGCTCCCCGCAGACGCTCTCCGCCTGCTGCCAGACGGCGCCACCGTCGCAGTCATAGGCGGCATCGCAAACGAGGTGGCCCTTGACCAGGTGCTTTCCCAGGGCGGTACCCTGCGCCCGGGCGAGAAGGACGGCGTCTCGTGGCTGGACGTGCCCCAGGGGCCCACGCTCAGGCTGCTCGCGTCCGGGGACGGCGTGAACTACGCCGCCGGCCCGGGCAACCCCATCGAGATCATGGACCTGAGCTTCGCCGTACAGCTTGCCGCCGTGGAGCACCTGCTGCGCCACGCGGGGTCGCTTCCCGCAAAGGTGCTGCGGCTGGGTCCCGAGGTAGACCGCCGCATCGCATCCATCGCGCTCGAGACGCGCGGCATCCGCACGGAGAGCGCGCCGTCCACCCCCACCTTCGTGCCGGACTGGCGCGTCACCCGCTACGCCGACACCGCCGGCACCACCTCCCCAACAAACCGGAAGAGGCACGCATGAGCGTCACCCTGTACGAAGCCCCGCTGGTGATCCCCGTCACCGGCCCCGTCATCTGCGACGGCGCCGTCGCGGTGCGCGACGGCCGCGTCCTGCACGTGGGCACGCGCGACTGGGTGCGGCAGAAGCTCGCGGAGGACGTGGACGACCCCTCGCAGGTGGAGCTCCGCCGCTGGGGCGGCCTCGTCACGCCCGGCCTGGTGAACGCCCACACCCACCTGCAGTACACCGGCATGGCGTCCGTCGGCTCGCGCACGTACGCAAGCTTTCGCGACTGGGAGCTCGCGTTCAACAAGATATACGACAGCCCGGAGCCCAAGCCGTGGCGCCAGTGGGCGCACGACGGCGCACGCCAGATGGTGGAGGCCGGTACCACGGCCGCGGCGGACATCGTGTCAGACGTGGAGGCGGCCGACGCGCTCGCGTCCCAGGGCATGCACGGCATCGCCTACTGGGAGGTGATGGACTGGAACAACGAGGACTGGCGGCGCAAGGGTCCGGAAGACCTGCTAGACCAGATCCGCGCCATCCGCGCCATGGGCGTGACGGAGCTTGGCATCAGCCCGCACGCGCCGTACTCGCTTGGCTCCGGCCCGCTGCTCGACCTGCCGGACATCGCGCGCCAGCTGGGCATGAGGCTCCACATCCACCTGGGCGAGACCCCGGCCGAGGCCGGCAAACTGCCGTCGCGCCTCACCAACCAGACGTCGTGGGCGTGGAACCGCACGGAGTGGCAGAGCTTCAACGACCTCAAGCGCGCCGGCGCCGGCGCGAGCGCCATCCAGTTTCTCGACCAGCTCGCCGTCCTCGGGCCGGACGTCCACATCGCACACGGCGTGCACGCATCGCGAGAAGATCGCAGGATCCTGCGCCAGAGGGGCGTCTCGGTCGCGCTCTGCCCGCGCTCCAACCGCATCACCTGCACGGAGGCGGACGCCCCCATCGCGCGCTACCTCGAGGAGGGCAACCCCCTCTCCGTCGGCACGGACTCGCTCTCCTCGAGCCCGAGCCTCGACGTCCTGGACGACGTCGCGTTCCTGTACGACCTCGCCATCAGCCAGGGCTACGAGGAGCTCGACCTCTCGCACCGCCTCATCAGGATGATGACGCTCGGCGGCGCGGAGGCCATGGGCCTCAACTGCGGTCCCAAGCGCATCGGCCAGATAAACGTCGGCGCGTCCGCCGACCTCGCGTTCTTCGATGTACCGGTCGACGTCACGTCGCCTCAGGCGCTCGAGGACACGCTGGAGCGCTTCGTCCGCCACGGCTCCGGCACCTGCCGCGCCACCGTCATCGAGGGAAGGCTCGCATATGACCGCATCTGGAGTTAGCCCGTACGCCCAGCGCCTGATCGACGCACTGGACCTGGCACCGCACCCGGAAGGCGGCTGGTACCGCCGCACGTGGCAGTCGCCCATCGCGGCGCCAACCGGCACGCCCGCCGACGACGCGCCAGCAACCGCTGCCAACGTCGCCGGCGCCGCAGACCTCTCGGAGAACTCCACGTCCGCGCGCCCGCTGGCCTCGCTCATCTACTTCCTGCTGCCCGCCGGCGACTCCAGCGACTGGCACGTCGTCGACGCGGACGAGCTCTGGCTCTGGCACGGCCCCGGCGCCGTCACCATCGAGCTCGCCGGCTCGGGCGCGGCGCCGGACCCCGCCCAGCTTAGGGCCACTACGCTGCGCGTGGACCAGGACGGAGCCCTCACGCAGCTCGTGGTCCCCGCCGGCGTGTGGCAGCGCACCGTCCCCTCAGGCGAGGACGCCCTCGTGTCATGCGTCGTGAGCCCGGGCTTCGTGTACGCGGGTTTCAGGCTGGAAGACCGCTAACGGCTTTCGCGCTATGCCGTAAGTGCGCAAATCGGTATCGCGTAGATGCCATCCTCCACGCGGTGCGCGTACTCAGACACCCCCGTTATCACCGCCATGAACTCCGGCGGCCTCACGCGGGCACTCGGGTTCTGCGTCAGCTTGCGGCGCAGGCGCCTCAGGCTCGCTGCGCCCTCCTCCACCTTCGCCTCGCTCGTCTTGATTTCGAACGCGCCCCACCTACCGTCCGCAAGCTCCACTATGGCATCCACCTCGAGACCTGCGGAGTCACGGTAGTACCGCACGGGCACGTCGCTGCACAGCTCCTGCGCCTCCGCATACACCTGAAGGTCGCGCATGCAGAGGTTCTCGAACACAAGGCCAAACGTCTGCCAGTCGGCAAGCAGCGCACCCGGGAGCAGGGCCAGCTGCGCCACCGCGAGGGAAGGGTCCGCCAGATAGCGCTTCGGCTTCGTGTTCACGCGCTTCGCGGAGCGTGCTGGCGGAACCCACCCCGGAACCTCGTCCAGCAGGTATGCCGCCCTCAGCAAGCCGAGGTATGAGGAGATGGTGCCTTCGCTCAAGGGCTCGCCCGCAGAGGAGTCCCCCGCATCCGCGGCAATAGTCCTGTACGTCGCTGCCTGGCCCAGGTTTCTCGCAAGCGAGAAGAGCATCCTCCTCATCAGCTCGGGATCCTTGCCTTGGTCGGGCACCGTCGACATGCGAAACAGCCGCAGGTACTCTCGTGCTATCTGCTGCGCGTCCGCGGCAGAAAGATCAATCGCTTCCGGCCAGCCTCCCCTACAGGCAAGGTCCACCAACTTCTGCGCGTCCGTCTTCACCTGCACCGGCTCGAACTCGCCCGCAAAAAGGCCGGCGAGCGACACCCTTCCGACGGAATCCCCGCTCTCATACAGTGACATAGGCCGCATACGCACCCTGCCAATGCGACCCGCACCACTATGCTGCGGCAGACCGTCCTTCTCGCGCACAAGAGGTGAGGAGGACCCCGTGAGTATGAAGGAGCCCCTGGCCCCCCTCGCGCTGTCTACCTCGTGACGCACGTAGTCCCATATCGTTGGGACACGCTGCCACTCGTCGACGACGTGCGGTCTTTTTCCAACGAGCATCGAGCTCGGGTCATCCGTGGCAAGTGCCAGGCTCTGGTCAACGTAGCTCACGCTGTTCGCGTGCCTAAGGGCCGTCCACGTCTTGCCGCACCACTTCGCGCCGCCGATTTCCACTGCGCCAAATATCCGCAGATACCGCTCAACCTTCTCGTCAACAAGGCGCGGCAGATACCCTTCGGGCGTGATGGACATTCGATACCCTCCAGAATCAGGTCATTCCACACGGGGGACATCTCCCCTGCTAAGACCAATGGTACCGTTTTTCCACCCTGTCCGATGTGGATTTTCCACCCTATCCGATGTGGATTTTCCACCCTATCCTATGTGGATTTTCCACCCTACCCGATGTGGTTTTTCCACCCTACTCGATGTGGATTTTCCACCCAGATTGCCGCTGGCTACCGTAAGCCAAGTCCCTCGGCCGCAAGCCTCGCGATGACGCCCATGGTCACGTCCGCGGCAAGGCGTGCCGTCGCCACGAGGTCCGCCTCGCGGCCGTCCAGCTCCTCGTACGGCTCGCCGCACACGTTGCTGATGGAGCGGATCGCAAGGAACGGCACGCCGGCACGTGCTGCCACCTGGGCCGCCGCCACGCCCTCCATCTCCTCGCAGTCCGCGGCATAGCGGCCGCGCACCTCGCACAGCACATCGGGCGCCGTGCTGAAGAGGTCGCTCGTCGCGATGGCGCCG
The DNA here is from genome assembly GCF_052121955.1 of Parafannyhessea sp. LCP19S3_B1. Taxonomy (NCBI): domain Bacteria; kingdom Bacillati; phylum Actinomycetota; class Coriobacteriia; order Coriobacteriales; family Atopobiaceae; genus Parafannyhessea; species Parafannyhessea sp. LCP19S3_B1. The sequence goes on from NZ_JBQKDH010000008.1 coordinate 13,813, forward strand.
CACACGTAGCGCGGCGCGTGCGGCGCAAGCGTGCCGTACTTAGAAGCGCTCGCGTCAGAGCCGGACTCGCGCACGTTGTCCACGCGCTCAAACGACCGCGCCTCCAGCTCCTCCTTCGCCAGGCGCACGAGCCGCGCGTCGGAGGGAAACGACGTGAGGTGAGGCTCTGACTCCGCGATGATGTCCATGTCCGCCTCGAGGCACTCCAGACGCTCGCCCACGACCACGTCTCCCTGGCCGATCCTGGGGTTGAGGCTCCCTGCGATGCCGCAAAACAGCAGGACGTCCGGCTGGCACGCATCGATGAGCAGCTGGGCGGAGGCCGCCGCGTTGATGGTGCCCATGCCGCCGGCAGCGGCCACGACGTCGAGGCCCGCGACGGATCGGCGCGCAAGCTCCACGCCGCAGCGACGGCGCGGCTCTTCTCCCCCAAGCTCGAAGAACGCGAGCGACTCCTTGCGAAGCGCGCTGAGCACGGCGACGGTCTTGACCATGTAAGCCCCCTGACGATGTGCCCGGACGCCGCCGGGCGCTGCGATGGCGTTTGCCCCAATGGGATTGCGATGCGGCTCTTGCAATGTGACTCTGCAAGTATAGCCAAGGGCGGCGCCAAGGCGGACGGTGCGAAGCCAAGACGCACGGCACGTCACCATGCAGTCTGGAGGAGGCCCGAAATAACAACATTGCGTAACAAGATGCCGAGTTTTATATGCCATTGCACGGCCCGTAATCCGCCATTTGCTAGTGTGGGGGCGTACGCATGAGAAGAGCCTCCCCCTTTGGGGACGCGTGAAAGGAACAGCGATGAAGTCCATCACCGATACCGCCATCAGCAGGCGCCAGGCCATCGCACTGGGAGCCTCCGCGTTTGCCACGCTGGGCCTCGCGGCCTGCGGATCGTCCAGCTCGAGCGACTCCGGCAGCTCCAGCAAGAAGAGCGGCGGCGTGAAGAGCCTGACCCACACCGAGGGCAAGCTGACCGTCGCGACCGGCAACCCCGCCTACACCCCGTGGGTGATCGACGACAAGCCCCAGACCGGCAAGGGCTTCGAGGCCGCCCTCGTCTACGCTCTCGCAGACGAGATGGGCTTTGCGAAGAAGGACGTCAAGTGGGTACGCACCACGTTTGACGAGGCATACGCCCCCGGCGAGCACGACTGGGACCTGAACATCCAGCAGGTGTCCATCAACTCCGACCGCAAGAAGGCCGTGGACTTCTCGCCCGCGTACTTCCGCCCGACGCAGGCCGTCGTCCTGCAGAAGAGCAGCAAGTACGCCAGCGCCACGAAGTGCTCCGACCTTGCGGACGCCAACATCGCCGTGATGGTGGGCACCACCGCGTACGACTACGTGAAGGACATCATCAAGGACGGAAAGGACGAGGGCATCAGCATCTTCGACGACAACTCCGCCGCGGCGCAGGCCGTGACCTCCGGCCAGTGCGACGCGCTGGTGACCGACACGCCACAGGCCGTGTACATGGTCCAGTCCAAGCAGATCGACGACGGCCTTGTGGTGGGCCAGATCCCCGGCACCGAGGACAAGGAGGGCCTAGGCATCACCCTGGCGAAGAACTCCCCGCTCACGAAGTACGTGAAGAAGGCCATGGACGCCCTTACCAAGGACGGCACGGTCAAGAAGCTGCAGGACAAGTGGCTTGCAGAGTACACGACGGACATCCCCACGCTGAAGAAGTAGGGACGAAGCGCCGCCATCCGACGGCCGGGACCTTGGTCTCGGCCGTTTTTCGTCAACCGTTTTGGCAACCCACCCCAAGGAAGGGGGCTTCCCGAATGTCTGGCTCTACCAAGGACGCCGTGAGCGACGTCGAGCTGGAACGCGAGGAGTACCGCAGGAAGCAGAACGTACGCTCGCACCTCACGAGCGTCGTTTCGTCCCTCGTGCTCGTGGGCCTCGTGGCGTTTGGACTTTCAAACTCCCCGGGCTGGCCTCGAGTACAGCAGTCGTTCTTCTCGCCCGAGTACTTTGCGCAGGCGTGGCCGCAGGTGCTTGACGGGCTGCTGCTTAACCTGCGCGTGCTGGTGGTCGCCGTCATCGGCGTCGCCATCCTGGGCACGGCGCTGGCGCTGTGCCGCATCACCACGTCCGCGGTCATGTTTCCGCTGCGCGTGGTCGCGCGGCTGTACACCACCATCATGCGCGGCATCCCCATGCTGGTCGTGCTGTACCTGATTGGCTTTGGCATCCCGGGCCTGGGGATCTTTGGCCGCATAGACCCGGCCATCCTGGGTACCGTCGCCATCATCATGTCGTACTCCGCCTACATCGCGGAGGTGCTGCGCGCCGGCTTCCAGGACGTGCACCCGTCGCAGCGTGCTTCCGCGCGCTCGCTGGGACTCACGTCCGGCCAGACCATGCGCCTGGTGATCATTCCGCAGGCGCTGCGCAAGATCGCTCCCGCCCTGATGAACGACTTCATATCCATGCAGAAGGACGTGGGCCTGATATCGACCCTGGGCGCCGTCGACGCCGTGCGCGCCGCCCAGATCATGGTTGCCAAGACGTACAACTTCACGCCGTACGTGGTCGCAAGCGTGCTCTTCATCCTGCTGAGCGTGCCGTTCATCCTGCTGAACGACTGGTACTCCGCAAAGCTGCGCCGCCGCGAGCAGACGGGAGGCATGGTCTAATGCCAGACATCGCACACGAGGGAACCGCGGCCACCCAGGGTGGCGCGCCGCAGAAGGTCCTGCGCATCGACAACGTGGTGAAGCGCTTTGGCGACAACGTGGTGCTCGACCACATCTCGTTCGACGTGAACAAGCACGAGGTGGTCGCGCTTTTGGGGCCGTCCGGCTCGGGCAAGTCCACGCTCATGAAGTGCGTCAACATGCTGGAGCGCGTGAACGACGGCCAGATCTGGCTCGGCGAGACCGACATAACGGACCCCCGCATCAACCAGGACGAGTGCCGCAAGCGCATTGGCGTGGTGTTTCAGCAGTTCAACCTCTTCCCGCACATGACCGTCCTCAACAACGTGACGCTCGCCGCGCGCAAGGTGTTCAAGTGGAACCGCGCGGACGCGGAGGAGAAGGCCATGGCCCTCTTGAAGCGCATCGGCATGGACCAGAAGGCCCGCGAGTACCCGGACCGCCTTTCCGGCGGCCAGCAGCAGCGCGTCGCCATCTGCCGTGCTCTGATGGGCGACCCCGAGCTGCTGCTTCTGGACGAGGTCACCTCCGCGCTCGACCCCATGCTGGTGGGCGAGGTGCTCGAGATGGTGTCCGAGCTGAAGGACCAGGGCGCCACGATCCTGATGGCCACGCACGAGATGAGCTTCGCGCACAAGGCCGCGGACCGCATCGTGCTTCTGCGCCGCGGCAAGGTCGCGGAGAACGGCACCCCGGCAGACGTGATGGACAACGCGACCGACCCCGAGACGCGCGCGTTCTTCCACAGCTACAACTCGTAGCGCCGGGCGCAACCGCTAGCAAGCCGCCTCACGCCTTGGCGCGTGGGGCGGTTTCTTGCTTTGGGCGAGAAGAGCGCGACACCTGGGCAGCGCCTACCGCGTGAGCGCGTCCAACATCGCGGTGCACCCCAACAGCACGTCGTCGTACGTCGCGTCGAAGTTGCCGGTGTACCACGGGTCCGCAACGTCACGGTCGACTCCCGCCCAGTCAAGCAGGCGCGACACCTTGTGGTCGGGGTCGGCCGCGGCGCGCTCGCGCGCGGAGGTGGGGCGCCAGCTGAAGCCGTAGCCCTTCTCGCCCAGAAGCAGCCGGCAGATGCCGTCCATGTTGTCCTGGTCCATGCCCACGATGTGGTCGAACGCGGCGTAGTCCGCAGGACCCATCTGGCGCGCAAGGTGATGCCCGCACGGCACGCCCTCCGCGGCAAGCTTCGCGCGGGTTCCGGGGTGGACGTCGTTTCCCAGCTCCTCCCTGCTTGTGGCGGCGGAGTCTATGCGAAAGTCTTGCGCAAGGCCGGCGCGGCGCACGAGGTCTTGCATCACGAACTCCGCCATGGTCGAGCGGCAGATGTTGCCGTGGCAGACAAACAGAATGCTGTGTGCGGGCTTGTGCATGGGGCTCCCATCGGTGCGCGGACGTTGCAGACACAGTCTATACTGAACGGAGCAAAGTCGAGGCGGGCGCGTCCCGCACAAGGAGGAACCATGGCAGACACCGACCTGACGGCAGAGCAGCAGAAGCTGCGGGACGACGCGCAGGCAACGTTCAGGCGCGTGCAGTTTGCGCTGCAGATGAAGCACCCCGATCAGGCGCTGCGCATGCTGACACCGCTTCTGGACCGCTTGCAGAAGTCTGCGCAGGAGGAGCCAGACTGCCTGCCCGACCGTCTGGACTTCACGGACCCCGCGCAGGCGTACCTGTACCTCAACGCGCACCCGGACGTCGACCCCAACGCCGTGAAGCCCACCGTTGCGCCGTACACGGACGCGTACGGCATCCACTCCGCGCTGCTGTACGCGCTGGGGCGCTACGAGGACGCCGCGGCCGCCATCGACAACGCGCTGCGCTTCAACACGGCCGACGCCGGCCTCTACCTTGAGCGCGCCATGTCGCACGAGGCCATGGGCGATTTCGACGCGGTGGAGCGCGACATCGAGACCGCATGGCCGCTCATCATTATTGCAACCGACCTCGCACGGTACCACGCGTTCCGCGCAAACGTGCTGGTGACGCAGGGCAAGTACGAGCTCGCAGCCGCGCACTACGCCGTGTACGAGGACTTCGATCCGGACGACGCCTACGCAGACCCCCACGCGGAGCTGCACGAGCTTGCCCACGCAAGCGGCCGCGGGCACAAGCTCGCCCACCTTTCCAGCGCGGAGGCCGCGCAGCGCCTGAAGCGCGCGGGCGAGAACTACGGCCCGTCCAAGCTCGCGGTCGACACCATGCAGGAGCTGCTGAACGACACGCTGAACGCCGGCAAGTTCGACGACGCGCGCTACGTGGCAGCGGGTCTGTGGGCGATCACGCACTTCGACGGCTGGAAGACGCTGCTCGACAAGCTGGACGAGCTTGCGAGCCTTTCCGCGGACGAGCGCCGCGACAGGGCGAACGAGTTTCTGGCCAAGGCCGCCCAGGACGAGAAGGACGGTGAGCCCAATGCCTAGAGACGCTGCCAGCGCCGCGCAGAGCGCGGAACTGCGGGACAAAAACGGCCTGACCGAGGCCGAGTTCCTTGCAAGCTACACGCCGAAGAAGTATCCCCAACCCTCGCTCACGGCAGACATCTGCGTGTTCCGTCGGCATGACGGTGGTCTGCAGCTGCTGCTGGTGCAGCGCGGCGGCCACCCCTACCTGGGACGCTGGGCCACGCCCGGCGGCTTCTGCAACCCGGACGAGACCGCAGACGCCTGCGCGGCGCGCGAGCTTGAGGAGGAGACCTGCGTGTCAGGCCTGAAGCTCGAGCCCATAGGCCTGTACAGCACCCCCGGCCGCGACCCGCGCGGCTGGACCATCTCGTACGCGTTCGTCGCGCTGGACGACGCGGGCTCCATCCCCGTTGCCGCAGACGACGCCGCTCGCGCCGCGTGGTTTGACGTTGCCGCGACGCTCGTGGGGCCCGTGAGCGACGGCGACTCTGTGACGCTTGCGCTCGCGCACGAGGGCACGACGCTCACGAGCGAGTTCACGGCGCGCGAGCAGCCCATCACGCACCGCCTGCGCGCGCAGGACGTCAAGGGCGACGGCCTTGCCTTCGACCACGCGCAGATCGTTGCGGACGCGTGGCTGGCGCTGCAGGGACTCTAGGCCCTTCTCGCCCAGATACCGGCAGCGCCAGCGAGCTTGACGGCAATGCCGGCACGGGCCGGCGCCGGCCGCACGCTAGCCCGCGACGCCCTCGCCGTCGAGGCCTTCCCGTGCAAGTCGCCGCACCTCGCCCTCGAGTTCCGGATGCTCGCGCACGGCCTCCTCGGTCTCCGCGCGCACGGGGTCGTCGTCCGTGTACGGGTCCGCGTCGGGCGTGTGGATGGCGTTCACCCAGTCGTGCTCAAGCACGCCGGCGGCCGCGTCGCTCAGGTACACGGACAGCCGCCCGCCGCCGCAGCCAAACTCCGCCCAGCCGTCCGGTCCAATGCGAACGTCCTTCTCCTCCCCTATCACGCAGTGCCACAGCTCGCCGGCGTGCCCCTCGCCCACCAGCATGCGCTTCGCGCCGCCGGCGCGGTCCGTCAGCACCACGGCCACGCCGGAGCCCTCGCGCCCGCGCTCGCCCTCGCGCGTCCAGCCAATGGTGTCCGCGTCGTCCAGCCAGTCGCGCTGGCGACCGTACGCGAAGCGCCGCCTGATCTCCATCAAAAGTGGCAGCTCCACCACCGCGGGGATGTTGCCGTCGTTTGGCATGCCGTACAGGTCGCCGTAGAACACGCACGGGTAGCCGGCCTCGCGAAGCAGGATGCACGCGTACGCGCTCGGCTTGAACCACGGCAGCACGAGCGACTGCAGCGCCTGCCCGGGCTGCGTGTCGTGGTTCTCCACAAACGTGACCGCACGCACGGGGTTCCACGTGCTCAGCGTGCGGTCGAACAGCTTCGACAGGTCGAAGTCCCCGTTCGAGCACGACGCGCTATAGAAGTGATAGTGAAGCGGCACGTCGAACAGGCTCATCGTCGGCATGTCGTTTATGTACGAGACCAGCTCGTCCACGCGCGGCGTCCAGTATTCCCCCACCGAGAAGAGCTCGCGCCCGGTGTAGTCGCGCATCTCGGGAAGCCAGCGCTGGTAGAACTCGCGACCCATGTGCTTGAGCGCGTCGAAGCGGAACCCGTCGAGCCCCGTCGTGTCCAGGTACCACTTGCCCCAGCGCACGAGCTCGTCGTACACGGGCGGGTACGAAAGGTCCACGTCGCAGCCCATCAGGTAGTCGTAGTTGCCGTTGTCGTCGTGATCCACCTCGTTGTCCCAGCTCTTGCCGTCAAACAGGTAGATCCCGCCGCGCCGTGTGGCGTCGTCCCAGTCCACGCCGTGAAAGCAGCGCCAGTCCCACGTGAACGCGGAGTACTTCCCGCGCCTGCCCGGGAAGCAGAACCTGGTCCACGCGCGAATCTTGTGTGGGCCCGCAACCACGCGGTTGCGGTCGTTGGCGGCAACCTCGCGCGCAACCACGTCCTCCGTCGCATCCGCGCCCATGCGCTGGTTCAGCACCACGTCTCCCAGCGCCTGCACGCCCGCGGCCTGCAGCGCCCGAATGCACGCAAGGTACTCGTCCTTCGTGCCGTACTTGGTGGCGACGGTGCCCTTCTGGTCAAATTCTCCCAGGTCGTACGTGTCGTACACGCCGTAGCCCACGTCAAACCCGCCAGCCTGGCCCTTGTACGCGGGCGGCAGCCACACCGCCGTGACCCCCTCGTCCGCAAGGCGCTGCGCGCTCTTCGCAAGGCGCCTCCAGTGCGCGCCGTCAGCCGGAAGGTACCAGCTGAACCCCTGCAGCATGGTTCCGTTGTCCATCAGTTCCGCCTCCCTCGTAATTCGTACCCAGTCGCTCGCTTCAGGTGTCCCCACATATCGCACTTCTAGAAGTGCGACGTCGCCGCACGCGCAGCCCACTCCCGCGGCAGCGCGACAGCCCCGCGCCTCCGCCCACGGCGCGCCCGCGACCGTCTCCCCAGAAGGCCACGACACCCCACACGACCGGCCTACAATCAAACATGCAACGGTCTCGCGGGCGGCGTCGCCGTGTGCGCCACCGACGCCCAGCGCGCACGACGCTTCCGCCCGCGAGCCACGCACGCGACCACAAGGAGGCCACCCATGACAGACGACCAGTTCATCACCTCGTTCGACGGCACGCGGCTCTTCTACAACCCAGAGGTCACCGCAGACGACAGGGCCGTATGCGTCATAGTGCACGGCCTGTGCGAGCACCAGGGCCGCTACGACTACATGGCCCAGAAGCTGCACGAGGCCGGCATCGGCACGTATCGCTTCGACCACCGCGGCCACGGCAAGAGCGAGGGCGAATGCGCATACTACTCCCGCTGGGATGAGATTCTGGACGACACCAACGTCGTGGTCGACCGCGCCATCGCCGAGAACCCCGATCGTCCCGTGTTCCTCTTCGGCCACAGCATGGGTGGCTACTGCGTCGCGCTCTACGGAGTGAAGTATCCCAACAAGAACCTCCGCGGCATCATCTGTAACGGCGGCCTCACGGAGGACAAGGCGGGCATGTTTGCCAGCACGCCCACGGGCGTCGACCCGCACACGCAGCTCCCCAACGAGCTCGGCAGCGGCGTCTGCAGCGTCGACGAGGTTCGCGACTGGTACGCAAGGGATCCCCTCAACCGCAAGACGTTCGCGATTGGCCTGGTATATGCCCTGAAGGACGGCCTTGCGTGGTTTGCGGACAACAAGCGCAAGTTCGCGTATCCCGTGCTGCTCACGCACGGCGAGAAGGACGGCCTCATCTCCTACGAGGACACCTACGACCTGTTTGCCGCCGTCGCGAGCACGGACAAGCAGATGAAGATCTACGGCAACTGCTACCACGAGGTCGTAAACGAGTGGTGCCGCGACGAGGTCATCGTGGACTACATCGCCTGGATGGAGCATCGCATCTAACCGGCGCGCACAACGTCCCCATACGCAACTTCCCCATGCGCAAAGCCTTCCACGGCCCGTCGCGACAACACGCGGCGGGCCGTTCACGTTTCGTTCAGCCACCCGTGACGTTTGTCACCATCGTGGGCACATCGGCCACAACCCGCCCCAAATGGGTAGAATGTGGGCATTCGGCATCAGCACGTCATAGGCACATCGGGAGGATGACATGCTCAAGCGCACTCACAGCATCGCGCGCAAGGGCCTTGCGGTCGCATGCGCGCTCACCATGGGGCTCGGCCTTGTCGCCTGCGGCACGGTCAACGGCAAGGCGGTCGACGCCACGGAGGTCAGCTCCGCAAAGAAGAGCCAGAAGGACGAATCCTCCGACACCATGAAGGTCACCATCCCCAGCTACTACTTCCAGGGAAGCGAGTACGCGGGCAAGTCCACGAAGCAGATCAAGAAGCTGCTCGAGAAGACCATCGGCACGAAGGCCGTCAAGAACAAGAACGGCAGCTGGACGGTCACCATGACCAAGGAGCAGTACAAGTCCTTCTCGTCCAAGCTGCGCAAGAGCGTGAAGGCAGCGCTCGACGCCATGGCAAACTCCGATGCCTTCCCCAACGTCACAAAGGTGGAGCACAGCAAGGACTTCTCGAAGGTCACGATCACGCTCGGCACGGACAAGCTCAAGATGGCGGACATGTACGACGCCATCGCCGTCGGTCTGCCCGTCTGCGCCTACCAGCAGGTCACAGGCAAGGACGTCAAGTGCGCCGTCACGCTGGTCGGCAAGGACGGCAAGGTGCTGGACAAGACCGTCGTCCCGGACGACGTAAAGGTGGACAAGTCCAAGGTGAAGGACGCCCAGGACGCCGCGAACGACCTGCTTGGCAGCCTCTCCGTCGACGGCATCACCATCGACTCCGACAACCTGCCCAACATCGACTTCCAGAACGTGTCGTCCTCGGACATCGAGTCCGCCCGCCAGAAAGCGAACGACGCACTCTCGCAGATCGTGTCCTCGCTCTCGTAGCACCGGCACGCAGGTGAGCATCCGCACCACCCAGCAAGGCGCAAGTCACGATTAGTGCGACGCAGGCGAGAAGGACGTGTGGCCATGGCCGTGCGTCCTTCTCGCCTCTTTGCCCTACGCCGCCGTAACCGTCCGACTGCCGCGTCCTACTGCAGGCCGGGAATGTGCGGGATGGTATCGAAGCCCACTTGAAGCTCCTCGTCCGTGGGGATGTGGTCCTCGAGCTCGCCCTTGTTGTACTTGTCGTAAGCCACCATGTCGAAGTAGCCGGTTCCCGTGAGGCCAAACAGGATGGTCTTTGCCTCGCCGGTCTCGCGGCAGCGCTCTGCCTCGCGGATTGCCTGCAGGATGGCGTGCGAGCTCTCCGGCGCGGACAGGATGGTATCGAGCTTCGCGAACTGCTCCGCCGCAGCGAACACGTCCGTCTAATGGTGACCCGTCTCTTGCGGCACGCGCGGTGTCATGCCGCCTCGGCATACAAAAAGACCCCCGGAGCTAGTCCGAGGGCTTTTGATGCGTATAGTTAGGCGGCCGTCGCTAGTCCGGAAGTCCATCAGTCCTTGTCCACCACCATGTGCCAGCGAGCACCTGGGTGCCTGCACTCACGATGTTGTTGGCTGCAAGGGACATCCGTCTTCCTCCTGTTAACGTTGCAGCAAACATTACGGCGCCACTATTTCCGCCTTTTTCCGCCGAGAAACACCTTCGTTTCTCGTCGTGGGTCCACCGTGGCACCAAAGCGTCACGCCACCGCGGCGTTAGGGCCTACTCCTCACGCCAGCCCTTGCACACGTCCACCCATCCCAGGGAGTGACTTGCCTGCTCAAGCTCTTCCATCGTGGTATCGACGCCTGTGTTCTCGCTGCCGGCGGCGGGTCGCACAAAGTCGTAGCGCTTGAGCGATACGTCTAAGTAGCACTTGACCTCAGGCTTTACGTCAAACGGGCATACGCCGCCCATGGGATGTCCCACGCGCTCCTCGAGCTGTTCCGGCTTTATGAAGGTCGGCTTCGTGTGAAACTGCCTTTTGAACGCGGAGTTCCACACCTTCGCGTCGCCGGCGCACACCACAAGCACCGCATCGCCGTCCACGTCGAAGGCCATCGTCTTGCCAATTTGCCCGGGCTCCAGGCCAGATGCCTCCGCCGCCTGCCCCACGGTCGCCGTCAGCACGTCGTACGTGATGATCTTCTCGTCCAGACCATAGCGAGCCAGGTACGCGCGCGTCGATTCCGCCGACAAGGCTACTCAGCGTCCATGCAGAACAGGAGCGTCTCGAGCATCTCCTCGTTCGTCGGCCACATGTCGGGATCTACACCGTCAAGCATCTGCCCCAGCGTCATCTCGCGGTCCGGGTTCGTGCAGTGATACTTCGTGTCCAACGGGGGAAGTACAAACTTGTCTTCTGCCATCGCGTCTCTCCGTCCTTATTTGGGTCGCGCTCGTCAGGCTGCTTCGCGCGCAGGGCGTTTCCCAGCGTCGCATACGGACAATTATGACCGCCGGAGATGCAAAGTCTAGCCGATTAATAGGTTTGAAATTTTATTATTGTCACTTTCGTATCACGACTCGATTGCCCCTCTGGAAGCAGGCACATCAAAATAACTACCTTGTGTTTCCTTCCCGTATTTCGGTTAAAAATCGAATGTTACGATGTTCTCGCCTATCTTGCACTTGTCTTGATTTCTCTTCCCAAGTCATGTTGTTTCATCCAGGTGCGTGCATATACATCCCTGTTTCCATCTCATATTTGAGTGTATTTCAGCTACCTGTATATTCTTTCAGAAATAGGGCGCGCATTTCTTCCCCTGCCGCAGCTCCTAAAGAAGTTCCGCGCGCTTAACGTGCGACAGCTCTCTTCCATTTGCCTTCGCAGCACGCGCACCGCCCGCTTCCTCCGGGCGCTATTCTGTCAGTCATCTTCATACGACCCACACATGTTATGGGCGCTCGCCACACGTGGCTCAGGACATCTTCACGCTCTTCGGCACCGTCTTGACCATGTTGTAGAACGCGTCCACCGCACGTTTGCGGATGGATTCCAGCATGCTCGGGCGCACGGCGTTCCAGTCGGGTGGATTGTCGCGCAGCATCTGGCGAGCCTCGTCTATCACCTGGGCACCCGTGCCCGCCTGGAATGCGTCGTCGCCGCTCACGGGCAGGTTAATGTAAAGGTCCGCCGCGTTCGCATGAATGCGGTCCAGCTGGTTCGCCCCGCAGCCCATCGTTCGCATGGCAATGTTCAGCGGAGTGATGTCCTCCACCAGTCGCGGCTTCCTGATAAGGCCCACGCCTACCACGGCGTCCACCATGCTCCTGTCGAACAGGGGCGTTGGCAGGTTCATGCGGCAACCACCGTCCATGAACGTCCGGCCAAGGTACTTAGTCGGCGTGATCACTAGCGGATACGAGCCCGAGCACGCGCAGCACTTCGCAACGTCCAGCGACAGGTCGCACACCGTGTTCCAGTTACCACCATCCGCCGCAAAGAGCTCCTCGTCGTTCGTAAACACAAAGAGCTCACCACTCACAATGTCGACGGCCGTAATGGCAACGGGCATCACGAAGTCGGCAAACGTCCTGATCCCCGCACCCTCCAGAACCTCCCGCGCATAGTCCTCAAGGATGGCGCTGTCCACCATGCCCTTGTTCGATATCACGTTCAGCACCTTCAGGGGCATGTTCCTGAGCACGCCCTCCTCAACGGTGCGCTTGTCCATCGCAACAAGCAGCTCCGCCATGCGGTCGGTGCTCACGCCCGATGCTGCAAGCGCCGCCACCAATGATCCCATCGACGTTCCCGCCACGGCACCGTACCTCACGTCGCTTCTCTGCATATCCTCAATCGCCGCAACCTCGGCAAAGGACCTGAAACCGCCACCGCAGAACGCGATGCCAACCCCATCCACCTTGGACAAGACGACCCCCTTCGTCGTAAGCAAACCGGTCCGGGCAGTCGTGCCCTTCCTGTTCTGGTACCCATTTCGCGCGACATAAGAACGACCGCCCCGCAGGACGGCCGATCTTGGTTGTCAGAATTTCTATTTCAAAGTTTTGCAGGCGAGAAGATCACGCCTTCCGCCTCGTGGCCACGCCAGAACGCTGCGGAGTACCCGCAGGTACTAAAGCGCCTTGACGCACTTCACCAACAGGTGAGAGTCGCCGTGGTCGGCAGCATGCTCGCCAAACCAGTTCTCGACGCCACCATAGAGCATGCCCAGACTATCCACGGCGAAGTCACGCTTGTGGCCGTCGAACATGGCGGTGTAAACGCCGCTGACGAACCAACCGTTGCTGCAGGCGTCAAACACGCGCCTCTGCTGCTTGCTCATATCCTTGATCCTCAACACACTTACACCTTCCTTCCAAACTCGTCGTAAGGGACAACTACACCTTACCCAGAAGAGTCCGGAGGAACGCGCCAGAATCCCCCTCCTAACTCCGCATTTATCTGCGGAAACAACATCCTTACCTTCAAAATCCGCTCAGAAATGTGTTCGTGGCAAGAAATCAGCACCTCAGCAGGGGCGCCATTCGTCAAGTAAATTCGGTATGACGGGAAGCATTTCGGCGCCCTGGCGAAGGCCGCGCACACAATCTGCACCCCCACGACAACGCTCCGCCACGCACCCTGCACCCCACCTACATGTCTCACGTGCGATTTTGTGAGAAGAACTGCTTCCTAGCGTGCGTCCCTCACGTTGATACGCATGGTAACGCGGTGCTCAAGGTCCCTCGACGGGTCGACGGCAAGCACGTACGCCTTGAAAACATCCTTGTGTCCATAGGCCAGAAGCAGGCTGATCGTTTCGTTCTGCGCCCTGGGCACAAAGCCGATCTTCACGCCCTTGTAGTACACGGCAACCGCGTTGGGGTCATAGGGGTTGTCCGACTCCGCCTTCAACTTCAGCTTGCTGCCCGGCTTCAACTCGCCAAAGACTTCCGCAATGTCCCAGTGCGACTGGCCGGCGATGTTGCAGCTTATGTATTCCCTGCTCCGCTTGTACATGGCATCCCCTTTCCAACGTGGTGACGACGTTCACGTCCGTCCTTCTGCCATGCACTCTATCGGCTTCAGTGGACATTAATCCCCACATCGTCGCCACTTGCGGTCCAAAACATGCCGCTCGCCCACCATGGCCCCATCGGGCCGAAGCATCACCTATCGATCAGGCCCCGCGTTCTTCTCGGCCGCATCCGCGCCGTCTCCCGCATCGCCGCCACCTGCACCCTCGGGCCCAAAGCCCTCGAAGTCCTCGAGCTCCTGCGAAAACTTCCGGAGTTCCTTGCCGGTCTCGTACATGCAACGGTTCGCCTCCGCCATGCGCCGGGCAAGCTCGGGCGGAACCTTGCCCTGGTAAAGGCTGTCATACGCCTTGCACGAGGCCGCAAAGACCGCCAGCATGACCATCTCTAGAAACGAGACCTCTTCGTCGGCCGCGGTCTTCATCACGCTCGTTACGATGCTCACCGTAAGGTCGAGCAGGGCGCGCCAGTCCTCCTCGCTGCGCACCACCCCGCGCGCGTACGGCTCCTTCGTCATGCAGAGCGCCACCACTTGTCCCAGGTCGTCAAACCACTCCCAGCTCCCGCGCTTGAGGTAGCTCGTATCCAGCGGAACGTCCACCGCCCGCAGAAATGCCAGCATCTCCTGCTTGCGGCGCGCGCAGGCCTCTTCGGAGTCACCAGTGGTAAACATCTACCGCCCCCTATGCCGTTGTCATCGCACGCCGCGCCGCCAAATGCAGCGTGCGCCACGGGAACATGGTATGAAGGCCAGTGGACATTAATTCCGGCACCAACCGCTCACAGGCAATATCCAACCGTTCGCGGCTCCTGCTCGAAGTCTCGCTCGCGGCGCCGACAGGCCTACAGCTCCGTATACTTGCTCGACCTGCCGCGAGCCTTCTCAACGGGATACTTCCGTGCGTTCTGCTCCAGCTTGTGCCGCATGGCCTCCACGGGGTCCACGCCCAGGCGGTCGGCCAGCATTATGCAATAGATCAGCACGTCGGCAAGCTCCTCCTCCATGCGCGGCGCGCGCTCGGCGCACTCAAGGTCCGCCCCAGACCACTGGAAGCACTCCAGAAGCTCTGCCGCCTCGAGCGAGACGGATATCGCCAGGTCCTTGGGATTGTGGAACTGCGCCCAGTCGCGCTCGTCGCGAAACCTTAGGATGTCGCGCCTTACCTCGTCAAACGTCATGTTGGCCTCCCCCGCTTTGCCACGGCGGCCCCGCGGCACCTGCCCATTGTATGCCGCACGTCAAACCCCCGCCGCGCCGGCCAAAAAGCGGGTACAGTGTTGCCAGATGAAACCGCCCCCGCGCGGGCTCAGGCACAAGGAGGAGAACATGGCATTTCACGAGGTAGACGCGCATGAGCTCACGCTCAGGCCCTTTGACACGTTCGACCGGGGCTGGGCACTTCTGGCGGCCGGCGACGATGCGGCGTCCAACTGCATGACCATCAGCTGGGGCGGCCTCGGCACCCTGTGGAACAAGCCCGTCGCGACCGCGTACGTGCGCCAGAGCCGCTACACCAAGCAGTTCCTGGATGGCAGCGACACGTTCTCCGTCAACCTGTTCGACGGAACGGAGCGCCCCGCGCTGGGCGTCCTGGGCAAGGTGTCTGGACGCGACGGTGACAAGCTCGCGAAGACGGACCTCACGCAGTCGCTGGTAGATGGCACGCCGGTGATCGACCAGGCGCGCGTGATCCTGGTGTGCCGCAAGGCGTACGTCGGCCCGCTCGCGCCAGAGGGCATCTGCGACCCCGAGGTCGAGCCCCGCAACTACTCCGGCGCGGACGCCGGCAACTACCACACCATGTACGTGGGTTACGTCGAGCACGTCCTCGTGGCAGACTAGCCGCCGCATCGGCGTCACGCCAGTGCCACGCGCAGCGCAGCGATGTCGCGCACGCAACCAAGAGATTCGTGTCGCACGACAATCGTGCTACCAGAAACATCCCGCGGGCGAGATGGACGCGTCCTTCTCGCCCGCAAGCCTTAGCTTGGCTTTATTCTTACCTTTTACGAACACCTGTTCTGTTTTTGTGCTAGAGTGTCCACACTTGCCAGACCATCCGCAATTCGGCGCACCCGCCTATGTAGCACCTCACGGCATGACGGGCAGAAGGGGTGATCGTAGTGCTCTGTCTGCTAAAGCTTCATGCTCTGGTACAGTCCTGCGTCCACGAAGCCCAGCTTGCGATAGTACTCGCGAGTTCCCACGGAGCTGATCACGTGTATGCGCGTGTAGCCCTCCTCGCGAGCGATTTCGCACGCACGGCGCACGAGTCCGCGACCAAGCCCCTGGTGCTGGGAGGAGGAGTCCGCCTTCCCCAGGTGGGCAGCCTGTCCGTACACATGCACCTCACGGATCATGGCATCCCCCGGGTGCGTGGGAAGCTCGCTTGCGCGCACGTCCGTCACACCGCTCTGCAGAGCATCCCACTTCGGAAGCGACAGCCTGAGGAACCCCGCTATGCGGCCGTCCGGTGTTACCCATTGGAGGAAGTGCTCGCACGTGACGGTTGTCTGGTAGCAGACGTCGTCAATCGCAAGCGTCCCCAGGTCCACCTCGGAACGCGCTATCTCCCTGAAGCGGATGTCGCGTACTCGTCCCGCAGCGCCGAGCTCACGTATGCGTCCCTCCACCATCTGGCGAAGGTTCGTCTTCTTGTTGCCCACAAGGATGTCATCCGCGCCGATGTCGCGAATCATCCTGCTTATACGCATGTAAGGAGGCGTCGCAAGCGTGTCGGCAACGAGGACGTCCAGGAGCTCCTCCTCCGTGTAGGGGCGCCACTCCCCCGAATGGTAACGCGGAACCAACCGCGTGCCCGCCACGAGGGCGCATGGATAGAGCTTGACCTCATCCGGCAGGAAGCCCGGGTCGCACACGAACGTCTTGAAGTCGGCCTTGTCCTCCCGCGGCGTAGAGCCCAGAAGGTTGACCATGAGGTGCGCATGAATCTTGAACCCAAAGAGCCTTATGAGAGAGAAGGCCCTCTTCACCTGGGCGATGGTTGTTGCGCGATGGTTTGCGTCCAGGATCTCCTGACGCGTGGACTGGATTCCAATCTGTATCTTGGTGCAGCCAAGGCGCCTGAAAAGCGTGAGGCTCTCTGGCGTGATGGTATCGGGGCGCGTCTCGATGACCAGTCCAACGACGCGATGCGCGGCCGTCTCGTTTCTCGCCTGCTCTGCCGCGAGCTCCTCTTCGGTCGCTTGCATAATGCTCTGTGCCTGCCGGAAGCGCTCGCTCTTCTCGCCCCAAGGGTCTTCGTCCGTAGGAACCTCACCATACAGCCTCGCAAACCCCTGGTTGTAGGACTCGAGCCCCGCGTTGACAAGACGCTGCTCTGGCGCCACGAATCGCGCAATCTCTTGCGGGTCGTTGCTGATGCCGAGGTTGCGGTAATGGGACTGCCGCAGGGCAAGAACATCCTCGGGGACGGGCCAGTCGTTGAGGGCACGAAAGAGCTCGCGAATGAACCAGAGCTGGTAGCTACGCGGATAGTCGCTCCACGTGCCCCCAAGCACGATGAGCTCGACCTTGTCCACGGAGTGTCCCATCTGGTACAGGGCCGTAAGGCGCGTCATAACCTGCAGGTATGGATCAAAGAAGTTTTGCTCGGCACGCTGGCAGGCGGGTTCGTTGGAGAGGTAGCTCTTCGGCATGCGCAGGTCGTTGGGACAATACACGCAGTTGCTGGAACACGGCTGCGGACGAGTGAGCACCGTAATCGTAGCCACGCCAGACGCCGTGCGACGCGGCTTCATGCGAAGCGTGCGCAGTAGGCGCCGCTCCAACCCAGGGTCCACGGCCCACCCCTTCCAGCGGGCGGGGTCCTCCTGCTTCACGCGTAGGTAGAAGAGCAGAATGTAGCGCTTCGATAGATGCTTCGAGTTGTTGCTGATGCCGCGATTGTGCCTGCGGACTATCCGGTCAAGCTCGAGCGGTCCGAGCGCGCCCTCACCTGGTTTGTCAGGCAGGCGTCGAAGCTCGTCCAGTATGTCGGTCAGCAGTTCTTCCATAGGTCGCAATTATATGCCCACAGCACCATGTCACCACGCACGTCCACAACGCGGTGGCGACATGGCGGCGGGCTGGCGATGCTAGCGCTTCTCCGGCAGAATCTCGATGCGCTGGCCCTCCGGGTCGCAGATGAAGTAGAGTCCCATCGCCACGTTCTCGTAATCGATGCACCCCATCTGCCTGTGCAGCTCGTGATAGGCATCGAAATCATCCACGACGAACGCGATGTGCTGGTCCCGTCCACCGTTGTCGTAGGGTTCGGTGCGGCCGCGGTTCCACGTGAGCTCAAGCTGGAACGGGCACGCGTCGCTTTCCATGAACGTGTTCGTCCACGAGCCATCCGCAGGACCGCTCTCCCTTACCACGTGAAAGCCGAGCGCCTTCTCGTAGAACTCGATGGTCCTTTGCTTGTCGATTACGTGGGTGCAGCGATGCACGAACCTGGCTTGCATGGCGGTTTCCTTCCGTCGAGGTTTACCGTCACATGATACCCATGGCAGCGCGAACGCATGCGGGCGCGCTCACGAGGCCATTTTGTTGTCACGTTCTCGCTTCAGGCACGCGGGGCAGATGCCGCGGAATAATACCGCATGGTCTAGGACCTTCCAGCCGGTCGCATCTGCCGCTCGCCCATCGAGGCCTGTGTCACCCAACGGAAGCGGCACGTCCACCACCGAGCCGCACCGGATGCAAACCATATGGGGATGAACGTCCCTTCGCAGGTCGAAGTGCTCGACGCCCGGGGCCTTGATGGAGAGAATCTCCCCCTCCTCTGCAAGCAGATGAAGATTGCGGTAGACAGTCGCCTGGCTCACGCGTGGGTCACGTTCGTGGACGCTTTGGTATATCTGCTCTGCGGTGGGATGGTCGCAACGAGAGCGAACCTCCTCCAGAACCATCTGGCGCTGCCTCGTGTTGCGCCGCACGGGGGCGCTCGATCGCGTTCTTCTCTCTTCCATCACCGACTCCCAAAAAACTTTCGATTTGCCGTTGACACGACCCCTCGTCTGTCCATAATGATAATCGTTGTTGTTAAGAACGCAACAGACAAAACGTCAGACCTAGGGAGAGGAACCAACATGAAGTTTGTTTGCCCCGTTTGCGGTTACGTTGAGGAGTTCGACGGCGACGAGCTGCCCGCCGACTACAAGTGCCCCCAGTGCGGTTGCCCCGGTGAGCGCTTCACCAAGCAGGAGGGAGAGCTGACCTGGGCCGCCGAGCACGTCGTGGGCGTCGGCAAGGCCGAGGGCGTCTCTGAGGACATCATCGAGGACCTGCGCGCCAACTTCAACGGCGAGTGCTCCGAGGTCGGCATGTACCTCGCAATGAGCCGCGTCGCCATGCGCGAGGGCTATCCCGAGGTAGGCATGTACTACCGTCAGGCAGCCTTCGAGGAGGCCGACCACGCCTCTCGCTTCGCCGAGCTGCTCGGCGAGGTCGTGACCGACTCCACCAAGAAGAACCTCGAGATGCGCGTCGAGGCCGAGAACGGCGCCACCGCCGGCAAGTTCGACCTTGCCAAGCGCGCCAAGGCCGCAAACCTCGATGCCATCCACGACACCGTCCATGAGATGGCACGTGACGAGGCTCGCCACGGCAAGGCCTTCGCCGGTCTGCTGAAGCGCTACTTCGGCTAGGATCGCCCGAGAGGCAAAGCACGCCTGATGTTCGAAGGGGGCCGTGGCACATGTGCCGCGGCCCCCTTCCCTTTTGCGCCACGCCTATCGAATGGAATTCGCTGCACAAGCCGTCGGCTTTACTGATGGCTCTGGTTACAGCTCCTCCTCCGTCTGCGAAGGTGCGGGGGTGATGGCCTCCATGTCCCTCTCGCCCGTGCGTATCCTGACGGCACGGGCCACGGGGAACCAGAACACCTTGCCGTCTCCGGGCTCGCCCGTCCGCGCCGCCTTCACGATGGCGTTCGTCGCTCGCTGTGCCCAGTCCTCGTTGGAGACCACTATCTCGAACTTCACCTTGGGCAACATGTTCATCGAGACCTTGCTGCCACGGACAACATGCGTGTAGCCAAGCTGCGTACCACAGCCCATGACCTGGCTGACAGTGATTCCGCGCACGTCGATCTCTCGCAGGGCCTCTTTCACGTCCTCGAGTCGCTCTTCCCTCACTATCGCCTCAACCTTGATCATGTTGTGTCCTCCCTTGGGTTACGCCCAATCTGCACCCGGTCGCACTAGTCGTCAAGACCCGCGAACGAGGGGTAGGCGCGCTCGCCGTGCTCCGACACGTCGAGGCCGACGCGCTCCTCGTGCTCGCTCACGCGCAGGCGTCCGCCGCAGCATGCACGCACGATGGCGACGCAGACGAACGTACCGGCGACGGCCCAGGCAATGGTGACGACGATGGAGAGCAGCTGCGCGCCGAAGAGGCTTGCGCTTCCGTACAGCAAGCCGTCCCAGCGCAGCGCCGGATTGACCGCCTTGCTCGCGAAGAGGCCGGTCGCGACGCCTCCCCAGATGCCGCCGATGCCGTGACAGCCAAACGCGTCGAGCGCATCGTCGTAGCCGAAGCGCAGCTTCATGCGCGAGCATGTGAGATAGCAGATGACGCTGCCCACGAACCCGATGGGAATCGCCGCCCACAGCGCGACGAAGCCGCAGCCGGGCGTGATGGCAACCAGCCCGATTACGAGCCCTGTGCAGGCCCCCACGAGGGTGGGCTTCTTGGAGAGAATGACATCCATCATCATCCACGAGAGCTCCGCGGCGGCGCACGAGAGGGCCGTCGTGGCGAATGCGTGCACCGCGAGCCCGTTTGCCGCGAGCGCGCTGCCGGCATTGAAGCCGAACCAACCAAGCAGGAGCATGGTCGCTCCGATTGCCACCAGTGGCACGTTATGGACTCTGTAGTTCACGTTCTTATACCCGATGCGCCTACCCAGGACAATGCAGAGCACCAGGCCGGATACGCCGGAGCTAATGTGGACCACGTTGCCTCCCGCAAAGTCGACAGAGCCGATCGCCGCGAGCGCACCGCCCTGGCCCCATACCATGTGGGCGACGGGATAGTACACCACGAACGTCCAGAACAGCACGAACAGTACGAGCGACTTGAAGCGCATGCGCCCGGCGACGGCACCCGTGACGAGCGCCGGGGTGATGATGGCGAACATCATCTGGAACAGGGCATATGCAAGAAACGGGATGCTGGGTGCATACGGTCCCGCTTTCGCGGCACCGACGCCGTTCATCATCACGTACTCGAGACCGCCGATGATGCCTCCATGGTCCTGCCCGAACGCGAGCGAGAAGCCCACGACGACCCACAGCACGGTCTCAAGCCCAATGGTGCACACGGACGCGAGGATGTTGTTGACCACGTTCTTGCGCCTGCCAAGGCCCCCATAGAAGAACGCGAGCCCAGGTGTCATAAACAGCACCAGAGCAGCGCAAATGAGCATGAACCCAGTGTCTGCGGCACTCATGTATCCCCCTAACGCCGATGGTGTAAGGCACACAGATGATGGCCCGCGCACATTGCGAGGACGTGACGCGTCCGTTGCGACGAGACGCCCATGCTGTGACCATCGCGCGGCGACGCAGGCACAAGCCTTGCGGTAACCTTTAGCGTGCGTACCCGCGACACATGTCCGTGCGGGGGGGGGCAAAGGAAAAACGCCGCTATGGGCGAGAAGGACGGCGGCACGACTGGAGAGGCTCCATGCAGCTGCAAGAGGACGGCGCGCACCGCGACATGGGAATCGACGTGGCACGACGCATGAACGCGCTGAACGCGCGGTTCTATCGCGAGAACGCCGCATCGTTCTCGCAGACGAGGCGGTCGGGTTGGCCTGGCTGGCAGCGCTGCCTGGAAGAGTTCGGGCGTAGGGAGGGCGCCGCCACGGACTTGCATTCGGCCCCGTGCGAAATGACGTGTCACGTGCTTGACCTTGCGTGCGGAAACCTGCGCTTCGCGCGGTTCCTTGCGGACGCCGGCCTCGAGGGCGTCTCCTACCTGGGAACGGACGACTGCCCAGAGCTCGCCGCGGGTGCATCGCTTCCGAGTACGTGGGACGTGAGCCTACGGCGCCTGGACATCGTGGACGCCCTTCTGGCAGGAGACTTGCAAGACGAGTTGGGCACTGCCATTGCGCAGGCGTGGGGCGGCACGGCGGCGGGGCCCGCGAAGGCGGACCTGTCGGTTGCCTTTGGGTTTCTCCACCACGTCCCGACGCACGCGGCGCGTCTCGCCCTGCTTCGCGCGATGCTTGCGGCGACGCGTCCGGGCGGTATGTGCTGCGTATCGTTCTGGAGGTTCATGTCGGACGAGCGGCTTGCCACGAAGGCGAATGCGACGACCCACGAGGCCCTGGCAGCGCTGGACATGTCCAAAGGGGACCTAGGCACGAGCGACTACCTGCTTGGATGGCAGGGCGCGCCCGGAGCGTGGCGCTACTGCCACAGCTTCGACGATGCGGAGGTGGACGAGCTGCTTTCCGACCTGGGCGGAGTCGCTCGTCCCGTGGCGAGGTTCGCCTCGGACGGGCGCTCCGGAGACCTCAACGCATACGTGGTCCTCAGGCGCCCGTAACGAAGGTCGGGCGCGAGGCGCTCTCCCAGTCCGTAAGGCCACGGCGCTGGCGGGCCTTCGCCTCCTCGAGCGAGATCGAGGGGATGTCCTCTTCGAGGTAGGCCCGCAGCTCCGGGATGCCCTCCCCCGTCGCGTTGTCCACCAGGAAGATGCGCTCGCAGCGGCACTCCTCCAACCACTGGCGCACCATGGGGACGTTCGCGTTCGGCTCGTTGATCTTGGTGATGATGCCAATGAGCGGGCGGTTCAGAAACGCGTTGCAGTTGGGCGCGAACACCGTGAACGGCTCGTTCGCCGCGATGAGGATCGCCACGACGTCCGACTCGAACGAGAAGCACGCGAGCCCGACGCCCACCTGCTTCGACTCGGAGTACTCGCCCGGCGTGTCGATGGTGTCACCGTCGGCGTAGGTGTATTGCGTCTTGTGATAGTGCAGCTTCTCGCCGCGCAGGGCCTGCGTGAGCGAGGTCTTGCCCGCCTCGCTCCTGCCCATCAGAAACAGTCGCTTCATACCCACCTACCTGCGAGTCATCTTGCACACATGAAAGTCGAGCTCGTGGTCGAAGTAATCCAGAATCTCTTGCTCCGCGCTCTCGATCTCTGCTATCTGCCCGCACAGTATGAGCGATCCGTTGAACCGGTCCATGAATCCCAGCTCGACCGACCCGTGCTTCACGGCGATGTCCGCCGCCACCACGACGGCCTCCCACGGCGTGAAGCGCATGAAGCCCAATGCCTCGCCAGTGTGGTCTTCGCCCTCGTGCGTGCCGATGTCCAAACCAAGCGTCTCGCACGTGCGGCGCGCGGACGTCCCCATCACGTGCGCGAGGTCCACCTCGCGTCCGGGAACGCGCACGCGCGTTATGCGAATCTCGCCGTTCTCCCCACGCGGTGGGTTGCCGTGGAACACCTCGTCGAAGAACTGCTGCCTCGTGACCCTCTGCCTTGCCATGGCGCGCCTAGCGCTTCGTGACCCTGCAGGTCACGTACCCCAGCGTGTCGTGGAAGAAGCGGACGACCTCCGTGATGGCCGTCGTGACGTCCGCGATCTCGCCGCTGATGATCATGGTGCCGGTAAAGCGGTCCGCGAACCCCAGGTAGACGTCCGCACTCTTGATGGCGATGTCGGACGCGATGACCGCGGACTCCGGCGGCGTGATGTTCATGATGCCAAGGGCGCTGGAGCCGTAGTCCACGGAAGGGTTCAGCCCCAGCTTCGTGTAGATGATGGGCTCCGGTCCGCCGATGACGTGGGCGAGGGTGATCTCCTTGCCCGAGACGGTCTCCTGAACAACGCGAATCTGGTCCTGTTCCATGTCCACTCCCACAGCCTCGTGCGGCGGCAGCCCTTCTCCACCGCACCTTGGCACGTATCTTGCGGTTGCCTGCGCGCTGACGCCCGCCGGTCGCCGGCATCGCGCGGGCCCATTTTGCGAATGCCTGCCAAACCTCTTTGTAGGCGCTCACGCACCGTGAGTGTCAAGCAGGGAATCGGCGGGCGGCCACCCTCCCGCGCCGGGGCAGGTGCCCACGGGCGAGAAGGACGGCCGCCGTCGCCGCCGCCCCATGCGAGCCCAGGGAAGAGAGGCCAGGGGCGGTATCTCTAGCTAGCCGTTGTAGGCGTCGCGATAGAGGTTGACGAGGTCCTGCCTCGAGACGGGGCGGGGGTTCGTCGGGGTGCAGCGGTCGCCGAGCGCGGCCTCGGCCATGTCGCCGACGTGCTCCTCGAACGCGGTGGCGTCGATGCTGCCGAGGTCTGCCAGACGGTCCTCGACCCCCAGCTCGGCGCGCAGGTCCGTGACGTGGCGCAGCAGGTCCTCCGCGTCCGCCATGCCAAGCTCGCGGGCGCAGCGCTCGTACGGCTCGCGGTACTTGGCGTCAGACATGTGGAAGCGCATCACGTACGGCAGCAGGATGGCGTTCAGCCGGCCGTGCGCCACGTGGAAGCGGCCGCCAAGCGCGTGCGCCAGGCTGTGGTTGATGCCGAGCCCGGCGTTGGTGAACGCGATGCCCGCCACGCAGGAGGCCTCGGCCATCCGGCCGCGGGCGCGCATGGCGTCGCCGTCGTGGAAGACGACGGGAAGGTCCTCGAACACGACGCGCAGCGCCTTGACGGCGAGCGCGTCCGTGAAGGTGGTCGCCTTGTTGCTCACGTAGGCCTCGAGCGCGTGCGTCAGGACGTCCATGCCGG
Organism: Parafannyhessea sp. LCP19S3_B1; assembly: GCF_052121955.1. NCBI lineage: Bacteria > Bacillati > Actinomycetota > Coriobacteriia > Coriobacteriales > Atopobiaceae > Parafannyhessea > Parafannyhessea sp. LCP19S3_B1. The sequence goes on from NZ_JBQKDH010000008.1 coordinate 38,166, forward strand.
TGTCGGCCGTGATCTTGGGCGGGACGGAGCGCGTGAAGCTCGCGTCCAGGAGCGCCCCGTCCGGCGCGAGCGCGTCGTCGATGAGGGCGACCTTCGTATCGCCGCGGGTGATGACCGCGAAGTTCGTGACCTCGGAGCCGGTGCCGGCCGTCGTCGGGATCGCCAGGAAGTACGGGTGGGCGAGGCCCTTCTGCTCCGCGAAGTACAGGATGGCCTTCGTCGCGTCGATGCAGGAGCCACCGCCGAACGCGATGACCACGTCCGGCCTCGCGCCCAAGATCATGTCGACGCCGGCGTCCACCAGCTCCTGGCTGGGGTCGGGGCGCACGTTGGAGTACACGCTCACGTGCGCGCCGGACGGCAGGTACTGGGTCATCTTGCTGACCATGCCGGACTCCTGCAGGAAGCCGTCCGTCACGACCAGGACGTTGGTGCACGAAAGGGAAGAGAGGTGCTCCACCGCCTGCGGGCCGAAGAACAGCTTTGCCTTGAGAGAGAACTCGTTCATCTTCTTACTCCGTTTCCGTTAGCAGGAGGACCTCAACCACGAAGAGGTCCGAGTTGTACGTGGTCCAGTAGTCCGACACGAAGCGCTCTATCGCCGGGCCGGCGACCTTGTAGCCGTTTTCGCGCGCGAAGTCGGTCAGGCGACGATACGCCTCGTCCAGCTTCTCGAACGGCCCCACGTGGTACGTGGAGAGGTACATGCCCTCCGGGCGCACGAACGCGATCTTGGAGTCGATCGGCCTGATGGGCTTCTGCAGCAGCCACACGTCGCACTCGGCGCCATCCGACGCCGCGCCGACGGCGTCGTCCACCGAGGGGAAGCGCAGGATCACGGGGCCGGCGATCGCGTTCTCGACGTCCTGCACGTACGAGGCGAACTCCAGGCTCACGATGGACTCCGCGAAGCTGCCCGAGAACCTGGTCTTCAGGCCAAGCAGCTCCTGCCGCGGCAGGTACTTCACGTTCACGTTCTTGGGCTTCGCGCGCAGCACCATGTTGGCCTCGTCCACGAGCTCGCTCCACTCCACGATGGCCTCGCGCTTCTCGGCCAGGAGCCGCGCCTGCTCGTCGCACTCCGCAAGGTGCTTGGACAGGAACTTGCGCGCCTGCCCGAGACTGGAGTGCTGCATCATGGATGCGATCTCCTCCAGAGAGAGCCCCATCATCTTGAGGTAGTTGATCACGGGGATCTTCAGCATCGTCTGCAGGCTGTAGTATCGGTACCCATTGTCGCCCACCAGGTCGGGCCGCATGAGCCCAAGCTCGTCGTAGTGCCGCAGCGTGCGCTGCGATATGCCCCCGATCTTGCTGACCTCGCCTATCTGATACAGTCCGCACCTGCGTGCGCGCTCGTTTGCGTTCATGCACCAACCTCCGTTGCCTCAAGAAGCCTCGCGGCCAGCACGTAGCTCATCTCGATGGGGTTGCCGCCCCCGCCCGGACGCGCAAGCGCGTCGCGAAGGTAGAAGATCGTCGAGAGCGAGTAGCCCTCGAGCTCCGCCAGGAAGTAGTCCAGCGCCGAGACCGTGCCGGCCGAAGACACGTCCGGGCGCGCGTGGCGGTGCGCCTGGGGAAGGTCGCGCGCCGCCTGCGCAAGCGCGGGTGCAAGCAGCTCGCGCAGCTGGGCGAGGGCTCCCCTCTTCACCGGCGACGTCAGGGGCAGGGCGTTCGCCCACGTCCTGTCGAACTCGGCGGGGTCGGTAGCGGCCATCATGCGCGCGTACTTCTCCTCCACAAGGTTCCTGCCGCCGAGCTCGGCCTGCTCGAGCTCGGCGAGCACCCGCGGTATGAGCCCGTGCGGAAACGCGAGGTATTGGGCGCAGCGATACGCCGAGAAGCGCCTGAGGTCGTCCTGGCAGCCCGCCCGGCCGTTCATGCCGAGGACGGCGTCGAACTGCTCCCACTCCAACGCGACGACGCGCTCGAGCTCCTCGAGCAGGTCTCCCCTCACGCCCCGCTCCGCGGCAACGCCCCGCACGGCGGGAAGCGAGAAGAACCTCCGCACGTCGCCGCGACGCTCGAGCCTGCGGCCGTACGACGGCCTCCTCGCGTCGCCGCCTCCGGCGCACGCGGCGCAACCGCACCTGCTACATGCCATGGGAAAACGCCCCCTCGTTCAACGGACGCCCGCGGAGATACTCGTTGGGTATGCCCCTCCACATGGACGTCGCCGCGTCCAGAAGGAAGTCCGAGCCGCAAGTTGCCCAGCCTAGCGCAAGTGCGCCGCGCAGCACCACGGAGCACAGCAGCTCCACGTCTTCAGAAGAAACCTTGGCGACGGGGGCCGCCGCGACCCTGCCCACCACGTCACAGATGGGCGCCGGCACGTGCGCGCGCTCGCGCAACGACCTGAACGACCACTTGTAGAACGGCATGTACGTGCGGGCGAGCAGGTGCAGCGACGCCATGGCGGCGCACAGAAACTCGCCGCGCGTGACGTCCGCGGCCACGAGGTCGTGCCGCGCAAGGCAGCGTCCCAGATTGTACTGGCCGGACTGCGCCATGACCGCCATGTTCGCGGCCAGCTTCTTGCGCACGACGGGCTCGGGATAGAAGCCCCGGTACGCGTTGCGAACGCGCGTGAACTGGCCGCTTGGGTCCCGGAAGACCTCGCCGCCGCACACGATGGCAAGCAGCTGCTCGGGAATCCGCAGCCACTCCGCCACGCCCTGCGGGGCACGCTCGAGCCCCGTGTACGTGCGGTAGAACGACTCCGTGCGGAACACGCCCACGCGCTGGCCCGCAAGCTCGCTCTCCTCGCGCCTCTCGCCCAAAAACTCGCGAGGGAGAGCCGCGTACCTGCGCGCGAGCTCGCCGCCGTACGAATCCCACAGGTCCGCCGGGACCCACACGCAGAACCCGGGCCCAAAGTCGTGGTCGCGCGAGAGCTCGTCGTCGAAGCCCAGGCACTCCGAGCCCGGCCCGACGAGGCCGAACGCGAGGCGCGACTCCACGGAGTACGGAAGCCCGGACACGAGCACGGGGGCGAACGTCCCGAAGTACCTCTCGGCCAGCTCCAAGCCCCTCATGTCCCACCTCTCCTTCGTGTCGTCTCCGCCTCTACGCGCCGCGTCCTCTACGCGCCGTCGCGCCGATCTCGCGTCCCTACCTCAGCGCGCGCATGTCCCCTGCCCGCCGCTCGAGCGCGTCCGCGTTCGGCGAGTCGCCCAGCTTCTCGCGCAGCACCTCAGCGGCTTTGAGGTAGTGCGCCTCGGCCGCCGCGTAGTCCCCGCGCAGGTACGCTATGCGCGCCGCGGTCGCGAGGGCGTGGGGGCGATGGACGTCACGGCCGCCGCCCAGCGTCTCGTACGTGACGAGTGCCTTGGCGATGACCTCCGCCGCCTCCTCGATCCTCCCCTCGTCGGTCAGCACCTGCGCGAGGTTGATCGCGTTCGTCGCACGCTTTCCCTCGGTTCCGGGCACCCCGTCCAGCAGCCTGCCCGCGCGTCGCAGGTCTGCCCTCGCGTCCGAGAAGCGCCCGAGGCCTCGATAGGCGCTGCTCCGGTTGTTGCAGATCGCGCTCAGCTCAAGGCGGTTCTCGTCACCGTCGCCGAGCATCCGCTCCGCACGGTCGAACGCCTCGATGGCGGCGGCGTTCCTCCCCTGCGCCACGTACACGTCGCCCAGGTTCACGAGCGCCCGCGCCACGTCCCGCTCGTCGGCGCCCGTGGCCTCGAGCGCGCGCAGCACCTCGTCGTACAGCCCCTCGGACTCGCGCAGCTCCCCGCGCAGCCTCAGCACGCTGCCCAGCTCGTTCGCGACAGAGGCGACGGCGCGCTCGTCGCGAACGAGCCGGGCGCGCCGGAGGGCCTCCCTCAGGAAGCCCTCGACGTCGGCCCCCGGCTCGCCGTACAGGCGGTCGAGCTCGCTATAGAACGTCCCGAGCTCCAACGCCCTAAGCCGTCTGGTGGGGGACGATCTTCTCGACGTCCGCATGCGGGCGCGGGATCACGTGGACGGAGCGAAGCTCGCCCACGCGCTCTGCGGCGGCCGCACCGGCGTCGGTCGCGGCCTTCACGGCCGCCACATCGCCGCGCACGAAGGTGGTGACGATGCCGCCACCCACGTTGACCTTGCCCACCAGGGTGACCTCGGCGGCCTTCACCATGGCATCGCTGGCCTCGACTGCGCCCACGCAGCCGATGGTCTCGACCATTCCCAATGCCTCGTTCATGACTAAGCTCCTTGACTAGTTAAGAGAAGTGCGGACATGCCGTTCCGCGGGCGCTACTCGCCGCGGAAGGCTGCGACGAGCTCGTTCACCATCTTCGTGAGCTCGGCCGCGTCGATGGTGTCGCCCTTGTGCTCCTGCGGCTCCGGCTCCGCGTGGCCGCCGCAGCTGTTGCAGCCCACGGAGTAGCTGATGCCGCTCACGCCGTGGCCCACGGGCATGTCGATGCCCAGGTCGCTCTTGGCGCCCTCGTCGCAGGACGTCGCGGTGCAACCGGTCGTCGCGTGCGACGTGCAGCCGTACTCGGCGGCGAGCTCCGGGTGCCACTTCGCGAACGTCTCGTCGGCGGCGGCAACCATGTCCGGCTCGACGATGCCGTTGGCGACGCGCTTCACGTTGATGAGGTGCTGCGGGCCAACGTTCTCGGAGACGGAGCTTCCGCCCCAGGTGCCGCAGCCAAGGGTCAGCGCGACGTCCAGACCCGTGGAGAGGCCGGTGCCGCCCTGGGTTCCGCCGGTGTTGATGAGGATGCGCGAGGCCGGCTTGACGGAGAACTTGCGGACGATCTCCTTGTCCTCGGTGTGGATGTTCATCGTGTGGCCGATGCCGTTCTGGAGCAGCGCGATGGAAAGGTCGCACGCCTCGTGCCAGTCGGCAACGGTGTAGAAGCCCAGGACCGTCGTGAGCTTCTCGTAGGAGAGCGGCCACTCGGGACCGACGCCATGCTGCTCACCGATGAGCACCTTCGTGTCGGCGGGGACGCAGATGCCGGCGGCCTTGGCGATGTCGAGGGCGGCGTGGCCCACGAAGTTCGGGCTCATGGAGTGGCCGTTGCGGAACAGGATCTTGCAGACCTTCCCGCACTCCTCCTCCGACATGAAGTAGCCGCCCTGGCTCTTGAACTCCGCGACGACCTCGTCGTGGTTGCAGGTCTCGCAGATGACGCTCTGCTCGGAGGCGCAGATGGTACCGTTGTCGAACGTCTTGGACGCCATGATCTGGCGAACCGCGTCGTGCACGTTCGCGGTGCGCTCGATGTACGAGGGCGAGTTGCCGGCGCCGACGCCCAGCGCGGGCTTGCCGGAGCTGTAGGCGGCCTTCACCATGCCGGGGCCGCCGGTCGCGATGATCATCTTGACCTCGGGCGCGTGCATGAGCTCGTTCGTCGCGGCGATCGTCGCCAGGCTCACGCCCTGGATGATGTTCTCGGGGGCGCCCGCGGCGACGGCGGCGTCGTTCATGAGCTTGATGGCGAGGTTCGTGCACTTGGCGGCCTTCGGGTGCGGAGAGAAGACGATGGCGTTGCGCGACTTGAGCGCGATCATCGACTTGTAGAGCACCGTCGAGGTGGGGTTGGTGGAGGGGACGATGCCCATCACAAGGCCGACGGGCTCCGCGATCGTGATGACCTGCTTCTTCTCGTCCACGTCGATGACGCCGATGGTCTTCGCGTCCTTGATCTGCTCGTACAGCAGGCCGGAGGCCATATGGTTCTTGTAGATCTTGTCGTGGACGTTGCCGAAGGTCGTCTCCTCGACGGCCATCTCGGCAAGCTGCTTCGCGTTCTTCTCGGCAACCTCGACCATGGAGCGGAGGATGCGGTCGATCTGCTCGACGCTGTAGTTGGCGATCTGGTTCGCGGCAACCTGGCCCTTGCGCGCAAGGTCACGCGCGGCCTGGATGCTCTGAAGATCGTAATCGAATTCCTGCATGATGCCTCTTTCCGACTAGCTGACGAATGGGTGTGCTGCGCCTCGCTACTCGGCGTGCGGCAGGATGGACTCCACCATTCCGTCCGGGCGCGGGATCACGTGGACGCTCAGGAGCTCGCCCACGCGCTGCGCGGCTGCGGCGCCCGCGTCGGTCGCGGCCTTCACGGCGCCCACGTCGCCGCGGACGAAGACGGTCACCAGGCCGCCGCCCACGAGCTCCTTGCCCACGAGCTTCACGTTCGCGGCCTTCACCATCGCGTCCGCCGCCTCGACGGAGCCGATCAGGCCCTTGGTCTCGATCATGCCGAGTGCCTCAACGGTGTTCGACATCGCAGTTACCTCCTTGTTCATGGCAGGCGCGGCCTTCTTGGGCTCGGCCTTTTCCTTTGGTGCGCCGAGGTGCTTTTCCTCGGACGCCGTCTCTGTCTTCTCGGTGGCCTCCGCGGAACTCTCCGCGGAGTCCTTCGGGGCCTCGGAGCGCGCGGCCCCCGCCTTTCGCGACGCGGCGGGACGAGTTGGGCCCGGCCTCTTGGCAACGGCCTTCATGTGGCCCGCAACGCCCTTCTCGCCTCCGGCCGGGGCCGGGGCCTTTGCGGCCCCGGTCGCTGCGGAAGCCTTGGCGCCTTCGACGGCCTTGGCCTGGCCGCGAGTGGTGCCGGGGGTCGGCGTCGTGGCGCCCTCCCCCTCCTGCCCCGACTTCTTCGCCGCCATGCGCCTACTCCGCGGCGTGCGGCAGGATGGACTCCACCATTCCGTCCGGGCGCGGGATCACGTGGACGCTCAGGAGCTCGCCCACGCGCTGCGCGGCTGCGGCGCCCGCGTCGGTCGCGGCCTTCACGGCGCCCACGTCGCCGCGGACGAAGACGGTCACCAGGCCGCCGCCCACGAGCTCCTTGCCCACGAGCTTCACGTTCGCGGCCTTCACCATCGCGTCCGCCGCCTCGACGGAGCCGATCAGGCCCTTGGTCTCGATCATGCCGAGTGCCTCAGTCATGCTTGCCATGTTGCTTCCTCCCTGGGATGCGCGGGTCCTCTGGCCCGCCTCTTCGTGTCTGGTAGGGCGCGCTCGCTACTCCGCGGCGTGCGGCAGGATGGACTCCACCATTCCGTCCGGACGCGGGATCACGTGGACGCTCAGCAGCTCGCCCACGCGCTGCGCGGCTGCGGCGCCCGCGTCGGTCGCGGCCTTGACGGCGCCCACGTCGCCGCGCACGAAGACGGTGACGAGGCCGCCGCCGACGCGCTCCTTGCCGATGAGGCGGACGTTTGCCGCCTTCACCATCGCGTCCGCCGCCTCGACGGATCCGATCATGCCCTTGGTCTCGATCATGCCGAGAGCCTCAGTGGTGCTTGCCATGCTTGTTCCTCCCTGGGTCGACTTGCCTGCTGGCTGTACTTGCTACCTGGCTGTTCTTGCTATCTAACTACCTGGACCTTTGAGCCCGTCTTGAGGTGAAACGCGTTCGCCTCTTCCGTGTCTATGTGACAGTCGAGGTTTCCGGTCTCGGTGACGCGCACGATCACGTTGTCGAGCATGCCGCCACGCTCGCCGCAGATCTTGAGCGACACGACCTGACCGTCGTGGAAGCCGCGCTCCGCGGCCTGCGACGGGCTCATGTGGATGTGACGGGCAGCCACCATGACGCCCTCGGGAAGGACGACCGTCCCCTTCGGGCCGATGACGGTGATGCCCGGGGTTCCCTCAAGGTGTCCCGAAAGGCGGATCTCCTGCGGGACGCCCAGCTTGAACGTGTCGCCCGCGAGCACCTCCACCTGGGTCTGGGAGCGAACGGGCCCAAGCACGCGCACCTTCTGGATGACGCCCTTCGGACCGGCGAGGGTGACGCACTCCTTTGCCGCGAACTGGCCGGGCTGGCTCAGGTCCTTGAGCTTCGTCAGCTCGTAGCCCTTGCCAAACAGCGCCTCGAGGTCGTGCTGGGACAGGTGGATGTGGCGGCCGGACACCCCCACCGGAACGACGTTCGGGTCGATGGCCGACTCCTTCTTCCCAAGGAGCGTCTCGATGTCGTCCTTCGTCCAGATGCCCTTCTCGAACGCGGCGGCTATAAGATGCTCGAGCTCGGCTGCGGTCAGGGCGGGCTCGGCGCCCTTGCCCTCGTGGGTGAGGTCGACCTTGTGGCACTCGACCGCGGCGTGGTCAGCCGCGCCCTTCTCGCATGCCGCGTGCTCCTTGGCCGCGGGCTCCTCGGGCTTCGGGCCGCACGTGATGCGTACGCCCTTCTCCCGCGCGACGTCCTTCGCCTGGGCGGTCACGATGGTGTTCTCGTCCACGTAGATGTCCTCGTGTCGTGCCGCCGCCGCGACGACGTCCTTCGCGCTTACAAGTCTCTTCATGTCGTCCTCCTTTCCTTACAGATTCACGTCTTCGTCTATGATTCCTACGATCACCGCGTCTACCGGGGCGTTCTTCTGGAACTCGTCCTTCACGAAGTGGTATGCGGAAGACCCCGTGGTCACGATCACCCGGTCCCCCACCCCGGCGCTTATGGTGTCGACGCAGATGAGCTGCTTTCCCGCCTCGTCGCCCGCGATGACCTCCACGCGCATGAGCTTCATCCCACTCAGCTCGTCGTACTTGCGAGTGGCCCAGATCGAGCCGATGAGCCTACCGACAATCATGGGACGCGTCCTTTCCGTCCTGGATCTTTCGGAGGCACTCCATCACCTCTGCCGTCTCCCCAGCTATGGCGAGCATCACCATGTTCTGTGGGCAGGACCCTCTCACGTCGGTCACGACGACCCCCGCGGTCTTCTCGGCGATGTCGCTCGCGACCACCATCTCGATCAGCTTGCCCTGGACGAGCCCGACCGCCGCCGGCCTGAAGTCCTCGCCCCAGCGGGCGCCGCTTCGCTGCCTGATGATCTGCATGGTCCCGGGCGCGGGCGCCTTGATGACCTTCACGTCAAGCATCGTCGCGCTCCCTCGCCTTCTTGACGCACCCGAGCGCGATGCCCATCGGCGTCACGAACATGGGGTGGCTCGGCTTGTGGACCTCGATGCCCAGGCGCTTCTGCACCCTGTCCTCGATGCCCGTGAGCTCGGCCGTTCCGCCGACCAGGATGACCTCCGGAACGTCGTAGTTCCGGCACGCGCGCTCGATGATCGTGGTCACCTTGTCGATCGTCGGCGACACGATGGGGAGCACCTCCCGGTGATGTTCGGGGTTGCGCTTGTAGACCTCCGCGTCGTCGAACGTCATCCCCTTCGCGCCGGCAAGTACGAGCGAGAAGTGCGTCCCTCCGGTCGACTCGTCGATGCACTCCACGACCTTGCCGTCCTTGAAGACGGAGATGCCGGTTGTGCCGCCACCGATGTCGACGACCGCGCCGTCGGTGGTGCCGATGAGGAGGTTCGCGGCCGTGGGCTCGTCGAAGACCGCGGTGCACTCCAGGCCCGTGCTCTCGGCCACGTTCTTCACCACGCCGCCGTCGAGCGCCTCGGTCTCGGGCGGGATCGCGACCGCACACTCTTCGAGCTCGACGCCCAGCTCGCCCTCAACCTGCTCCTTCAGGCGTCTCGCGATGTCGCAGGCGCCCACGTAGTCGACGACCATGCCGTCCTTCACGACGCTGGCGAACTGGTACTTGCAGTCGACGGGGTTTCCGTCCTCGTCCAGGACGACGAGGACGATGAAGGCCGTGCCCAGGTCGAGGCCGCAGTAGAGCCGCTGCCCCTCCCTTACCTTCCTGGGATGGTCCACGCAGTCCAGGAGCTCCTCGAGCCTGTCGTTCGCCTTCTTGAGATCGACCATCCTCTACACCTCCTCTTCCGCATTGCCGATTGCCTCTTCGAGCAGCTCGCACACCGTCGTCGCCTCGCCGACCCACGCCGCGGCGATTCTCGCCTCGTCGGGTCCCAGGCCCTCCTTCGCCCTCGCCCAGGAGCGGGCGTACCGACCTATCTGCGCATGCACGCATGCCATCTCGAAGAAGATCGGATGTATGCCCGCGTCGAACGTCGGGATGGGCGCCGGTCCCGGCGGAGGTCCGCCTTGGTCGGCATGCCCGTCGTCCGCAACGAGGTCTGACGCGTGGCGCGCCTCTTGCCACTTGCGACCGACCCTTTCGGTGCGGCGCGCGACGGTGTTGTCGACGCCAAGCGCCCTGCGGGCGAGCAGCCTCAGGCGTGCGCCAAGGAGGTTCGCGTCGAATACGAGCGCGCCCAGGTCCGCCGCCGGCTCGCGATGCGGGCGACCATGGGCGCCACGCTTGTCGCCGCGGGGCCTCGGCCCCTGCTCGTCGTCCTCGAACTCGATCCTGAAGTCAATCAGGAACTGCCTTGCGCTTGGCGTGAGGCGAGCACACTCGGGAAGCTCGTACTTCTCGAATGGGCGCGCCCCGTATGCCTCGCGGAGCTCGTCCTCGGTGACGTAGTGCATTTCATCCTCCTCTCAGTCTCTCGTGTCCCACGGATGCGGGTGGCGCATCGTCTTCTAGTGCCTGACCAGGCTCACCTTGAAGTCGGCGTCCTTGATCCAACCCTCGATCCTGTTGAGGTCGTCGTCGCCGAGCGACGGGTCGTCCTTGATCTCGTAGTCGCGGCCGAGCGATGCGTACTTGCCGACGCCAAGCTTGTGGTAGGGAAGCAGGTCGACGCCGTCGAAGTTCTTCTGGTAGCGATACGGCTTGAAGTACGCGATAACCGCGTCGATCTCTTCCTTGGAGTCGTTCACGCCCTTGAGCAGGGGCATGCGGACGCGCACGTTGTAGCCGTTCTCCAGGAGCTCCTTGACGTTGCACAGGATCTGCTCGTTGTTCACGCCCGTCCAGTACTTGTGCTTCACGGGGTCCATCTGCTTGATGTCGAACAGGAACAGGTCTACGTACTGCGCGATCCTCATGATGGTGGGGGTCGGCGCGTACCCGCAGGTCTCGATGGCCGTGTGGTAGCCATGGGCCTTCGCCGCCATCAGGATGGAGAGGGTCGCCTCCGGCTGCGCGAGCACTTCTCCCCCGGAGAGCGTGATGCCGCCTCCGGACATGCGGTAGAAGTCGGCGTCCTCGTCCAGGAAGTCCATGATGTCGTCGATGGAGCGGTCCTCCCCCATGACCTCCAGCGCATGGTACATGCAGGCCTTCTCGCACCTGCGGCACCCGATGCACTGGACGTCGCGGTCGACGACGTGCCTCCCGTCCGCCATCTTGTGGACGCCCACGGGGCATGCCGCGACGCACGCGCCGCAGTCGACGCAGTTGGCGCGCTTGAACATGACCTCGTGCCCGCGAAGCTGGCTCTCGGGGTTCGAGCACCACTTACAGCGGAGGGGGCAGCCCTTGAGGAAGGCCATGGAGCGCACGCCGGGGCCGTCGTACATGTTGTACTTCTGAAGGTTGAAGATGCGCGCCTTGCGCTCAACACCACTCTGCTCGCGGCTCATTGCAGCCTCTCCCTTCTTTCCACGTGCCACGGCGTGGCACCCCCTTGGTCTTCCGATTGCGGTTCTTCTCGTCTAGAACTTGTTGAGCATGGTGCGGCTGATGATCTCGTCCTGGACGTCCTTGCACAGCTCGTTGAAGAACGCCGAGTAGCCTGCGACGCGGACAACGAGGTCGCGGTGGTTCTCCGGGTGCTTCTGGGCGTCGATGAGCGTCTTGTTGTCGAGGTAGTTGAACTGCATCTCGCCGTTGCCGAACATCGAGGCGGTGCGCAGCAGGGTGATGAGGCCGTTCTCGCCCTCGGGCGTGTCGAGCAGGCCGCTCATGAGCTTGAAGTTGTGAACCATGCCGATGTTCATCGAGTCGTTCGAGAGCTTCGAGACGGACTTGATGATGGCGGTGGGGCCACGGAAGTCCGCGCCCTGGGTGGGGCTGATGCCGTCGGACAGCGGCGTCCAGGCCTTGCGGCCGTTCGCGGTGGCGCCGGTCATCTCGCCGAACGGGGTGTTGTTGGAGATGGAGAGCGTGCCGGTGGACATGTGGGAGTACAGCGTCTTGAAGTCCAGGTGGATGTGCTCGGTGTAGTCGATGATGTCGGCAGCAATATCGTCCGCGTAGTCGTCGTCGTTTCCGTACTTCGGGGCGTCGAGGCAGTCCTTGCGCAGCTGGTCGTAGCCCTCGAAGTCGGCCTTCATGGCCTCGAACATCTGGGTGAGCGTGTACTTGTGCTCGTCGAAGACAAGCTTCTTGATGGCGGCCATGGAGTCCGCATAGGTTGCGAGGCCGGTCCAGACAACGCCGGGGCCGTAGTTGTACATGGCGCCACCGGCCGAGACGTCCTTGCCGTGCTCCATGCAGCCCTCGTACATGATGGACATGAGGGGCTTCGGGGCGACGTCGCGGGCGACGCGCTGGGAGATGACCGTCGCGACGTCAGTCCACTTGGTGACGTAGTAGATGGTCTTCTTGACGGCGGCGTCGAACTCCTCGTAGGTGTGGTACTGCGCCGGGTCGCCCAGGTCGGGAGTGACCTGCTTGCCGTACCACAGGGGGATGCCGTGGTTGAGGGTGAGCTCGATGCAGATGGGCCACTGCGTGTAGGACGTGGAGGTCCACTGGTACAGGCGGCCGGACTTCTGCGGCTCGACGCAGCCCATCATGCAGTAGTCGCGCGCGTCCTCGACGCTGACGCCCTTGGCGAGCATCATCTTGATGTGGGTGTCGTCGAAGTGGCACGCGGGGAAGCCCATGCCGGAGCGGACGATGTCCACGATCTTGCGCATGTACTTCTCGGGCGACTTGTTGTTGATGCGGCACGCGATGGAGGGCTGGTACACCTTGACGTGACGGACGGCGTCCATCAGGAGGTAGGTCAGCTCGTTCGTCGCGTCGTGGCCTTGGCGCGTGACCCCGCCGAGGGTCATGTTGACGAAGGGCTGGTAGCCGGCGAAGAACTCGGACTGGCCGCGGGAGGTGACCCACATCATCTCGGACATCTTGATGAGCATGCAGCCCGCGATGTCGAACGCCTGGTACGGCGTGATGCGACCGGCCTCGATGTCGGCCTTGTAGAACGGGTACATGTACTGGTCGACGCGGCCGAGCGACATGCCGGTCTGGTTCTCCTCCACCGGGAGCAGGCTCTCGATGACGAAGACGGACTGGACGGCCTCCCAGAAGGTGCTGGGCTTGTGGGCGGGAACGTGCGAGAGGATCGTGGAGATCTGCTCGAGCTCGTGCTTGCGCTTCGCGTCGTGGCACTCGGAGGCGAGCTTCGCCGCGTAGTCGCTCATGCGCTTCGCGTAGATCATGACGCCCTCGGTGGTGTCGATAACGCTCTTGTAGAAGTAGATCTTGTCGAGGTCGTCGGGGTTGGCATAGTCGAGCTGGGCGAGGTGCTGCTTCGCCTCGGCCTGGATGTCGAGCATGCCCTTGTTCATGAGGATGACGTCGTAGCCGGGGTTGGAGTCACCGCCGCCGGACATGGCGTGGTAGGAGCAGTCGGAGACGAAGGACTCGCCGGAGAGCTCCCAGACGCCGGCCTCGCGGTACTGGTCCTCGCAGATCTCGTCCTGGGACTTGCCCTCCCAGAACGGGAACAGCACGTCGCGGCAGTACTGCTTGTCCTCCTCGGAGATGTAGAACGGGTCCTGGGGACGCTCTCCGATGGTGTCGAGCTCGTCGCGGAGCCAGCGCCATGCCAGGTCGGGCGAGAACGCGCCGGCGCGAGGCGCGCCGCACGGCGCACCGACTACGAGCTCGTCGTCCTGGATGACGAGCGGGGCGGTCTCGCAGCAGCGACGGAACGCCTTGGCACGAAGCTCGATCTTCGGCATGCCGGGGTTGGCCTTCGTGAGCTCGGTGACCGCGCGGGCGCGGAACATGGTGATCGTCGGCACCTGCTTGAGGAAGTTCTCCTTCAGGCGGACCTGACGGTCGGTGGGGCCGTCGGGCACGTCGTAGGGCTCGTCGCCCGTCTGCGCGTGGGTGGAGGCGACGGGCGCGTCGAGCTGGTCCGCCACCTTCTCGAACATCTTGCGGACGGTAGCGCGCTGCTCGTCGGACATGTCCTTCGTCGCCTCGGACAGCTCCTTCGCAAACTCCTTGATGTCCATTCTCACTCCTCTTCGGAATCGTTACGGATTGCCTGTACTACGCCGGAGAACCAGTCCCCCGGCTCCTTGCCTGTATCCCTCGGCCCCGCAGGGCGGCTCTTCTCGCCGTCCCCGGAGTCCGGAACCCGAACCCTCACCGCGACCGGCGTGTGGTCGCACGAGCTCGCCTTGTCGAGCAGGCCCCGTGCGTCGGGACCCTCCCCGATTCCCACCTGCCTGCGGCGCACGAAGTCCCCGTAGGTGACCCCGAGCTCGGACGTGGTGGCGCAGTCCCATCCGGTGACCGTGAGCGTCTTCGGAAGGTCGCTGTGGCAGCCTATGCAGCCAAGCCCGGTGCTGACGTTCACGAGGACCCTGCCGACGGGCTTCTTCAGGATGAACTGGCGGATGACCTCGGGGTCTTTCGAGAAGATCGAGAGCGCGTTGCCGTGGCCGCTATTGAGGATCAGCTCTATGCACTTCTCGCACGCCGTGCGCCAGCTGTCCTCCACGTAGTACGAGAGGACGGGCCCAAACTTCGCCTTCGAGAAGAAGCTGTACTCGCTCACGTACGGCTTCTCGACGACGAGCACCCTCGTGCTCTCGGGCACCGTGATGTCGGCGCGCCTGGCCAGGTCGAAAGCGCTCTTCGCGATGAGCTCCCTGTACGGGGTGCCGTCCGGCATGAACAACGTTCCGACGAGGCGGTCCGCCTGCTCGTCCGTGAGAAAGTAGCACCCGCGCCGGCGAAGCTCCTCCTGGAAGCGCTCGTCCACGGCGCGCTCCACGACGACGCTCTGCTCCGCGCCGGGAAGCATCCCGTAGCAGAACGACTTACCGAGCACGACCTCGTCCGCGCACGCCGCGAGGTCCGCGGTCGACTCCACGAAGACAGGGTTGTTCCCCAGCGTCGCGTGGTACACGTCCCTGCCGGCGGCGTCGAAGTCGTGGGCGTTCGACTCCTCGCGGGAGTCGATGACCACGCGGACGCACGGCTGCGAGCAGACCCACTCCTCGCCCTCGGGGCAGAAGATCGAGAGGAAGCCGAGCGCCTCCGTGGGATAGTGGCAGAACTCCGCGACCTGCAGCACGTCGCCCATGACCTTCTCGCACGTCGCGTGGATGCGGGCGCTTGCCGAGAAGACGATCGGGCTCTTGGAGTGCACCGCCATGAACAGCTGGCTGAGCATCGTGGGAACCGCGAGCCAGTCCGGAAGCAGCGACACGACCACGCCCTTGGGCAGGCACACCTCCGCGGAGCCGTTGCGCGAGCGGATGATCTTCTGCACCGGGGTCTGCGCGCGCACGTCGTCCAACAGGTCTCCGAGGACCCACTTCGTGAGCTCGGACTCGTCCTCGGGCGAGCAGTAGTCGCTCTCCGCAAAGGACGCCTCAGCGTACTCGCGCGCCTTGGGCAGGATTCGCTCGCGCAGGTGTGTCAGGAAGTCGTCGACCAGCGATGCCGGCAGCCCCTCGAGGACCTCCGCGGACTCGGCCGCATGCTCCAGGAGAATGCGCGCCTCCTGAATCGAGAGAAGGTCGTTATCGATGAGAGACATTCGACACCTCCCTAGTAGGGCAGGAGCTTCTCGACGGTGTACTTGTCGGTGATCTTCTTGAGATCGGGGTGAGGCCTTGCGATGACGACGGAGCTGTAGACCTCGGCGCCAAGAGCCTCGACCGCCTTCACGCCGGCCTCGACCGCGGCCTTGCATGCCGCGACGTCGCCCTGGACGAGGATGGAGATGTAGCCGGAGGCGGTGTTCTCGTAGCCGATGAGCTCGACGTCGCCCGCCTTGCACATGGCGTCGCCGGCCTCGAGGACCCACACGAGGCCAAAGGTCTCGATGGCGCCAAGCGCGTTCATGCCCTCACTTGCCATAGTCCAACCTCCTAGTTGTAGTCGACGTCGTGGACGGAGACGACATCACCGATGGGCGGGACGGGCCTCTTCATCACGTTCGCGGCAGTGAGCTTGCCGATGCTGGAGGCGGCCTCCTTGCCGGCCTTGACGGCGGCCTCGCACGCCGCGACGTCGCCCTTGACGATGATGGTGACGAGCGTGGAGCCGACGTTCTCGTAGCTGACGAGCTCGGTGTCGCCTGCCTTCAGCATCGCGTCGGCCGCGTAGATTGCGGGGACCATGCCGATGGTCTCGATGAGGCCGATGGCCTCCTCTCCCCTGTAGCGCATGACGGACCCCCTTACTTGATGTAGGAATTGATGGTGTCGCGCTGCTCGGCGTCCGCGCCGTAGAACACGCGAAGATCGCCGTTGTCGTCGAGGTCGACGCGGGTCTCGCTGATGAGCCCGTTCTTCTCGGCGGTCATGAGGGCCTCCTGCATCCTGTCGCGGTTGAACGCCGTGAAGGTGGAGTAGTCGGCCTTGAGATTCTCCATCACGTCGTCGACGCTTGCCTCGTCGACCGTCGTGAAGTACTTGAGCATTACGTAGTTGAGCGGGCGCATTATGCCTCCTCCTTCTTTCCGAAGAGCTCCTTGGGGTCAACCGCGATGACGACGATGCCGCAGATCATGACGAGGGCGGCGATCCAGGCGATTGGCGGGAGCGCGTAGCCGGGGATGCCCATGATCAGGCCGACGACGATCCAGGTGACGAGCGGCGCGACGAAGGTGTACGTGCCGTTGCAGGCCATGCCGAGGGCGGTGCCGCACATGGAGTTGCCGCGATACCAGCTGGCGAACGACTTGTAGGCGGAGAAGCCGGCGACGACGAAGCAGAGGATGGTGGGGAGGTCGGTGATCGCCGCGCCCACGTACCCGAAGGACTGCCCGAGGGAGACGCCGCCGACGAGGGACAGGACCGGCAGGACGACGAGAAGCTCGACCAGGCCGGAGACGCACTGGCGGATGGTGATGCCGATCTGGGTGTCAATCATGCAGGAGGCATAGCCGGCGATGCATCCCTCGGCACCCCAGCCGAGCGCCGCGATGAACGCGAGGGCGAGGCCGAGGACCATGTTGGAGGAGGAGTCGCCCGTGAGGCTCGCGGTGCCGATCATGAGGCCCGCGAGGACGCAGATTCCGATGCCGGCGAGCTTGCGGGGACCGAGCTCCTGCTTGTACAGGATGCGGGAGAGGATGGATCCGATGGCGGGGTTGAGCGCCGCGATGGGAACGACGATGGTGCCGGCCTGGGAGAGGGCAATGATGTACGCAACCGTGGCGATGGGGCCGCCGACGAGCGCGGAGAGCATCAGGATGACGCCGGGCTTCGTGTTGATGGTGCGACCGAAGTCGCCGAGCTTGCCCTGCTTCGCGGTGATGGCGAGGGCCCAGATGGCGCTGCAAGAGTCGTTGATGGCGCTCGCGACGGTGGGGATGATGAAGACCGCGAGGAAGGCGGTCGGGTTGAGCGCGCTGGTCCAGCTGGTCCAGAGCTGCGAGTTCTGACCCGCGGTAACGAACGCGGTGTAGAAGCCGTACATAAGACTCGAGAAAAGGGCGACCATGATGCCCTTCTTGAAGAAGCTGGAGTCGAGCTCCCTCTTCTTCTGCGTAGCCACGCTGACAGCGGATGCCTCTTGCATGCCTTCACCCTCCAGACCACATAGGAATTTCCAATGGACGCGTTGGTCAAAGATGCTGCAAGGCTTCCGTTGGGTGAATGCAAAGGATTTCAAGGGCGCGGCGAACAAAGCTGGCAAGCGGTACTAAACGGCCCGCCAAGCGGATTTTGTTTCTCGGCCAGTGGTTTCTGTACCCCGTCTAACTTTTTCTGGAAACGTTTCTATCAATAATGAGCTCGGAGTTATTGGATATATAACCCATCTGGGGAGAACGGTCCGCACATGCATAGACCGGTTTGGATTCCAAAGTACATGTTATGAGGTCCCATTGCATCCCCCTCGTAACCATTCGTGTCGTACGAGGTAGACAATGATGTCCTCATCCCATGACCGCAGACGATGGACCCGTTAAGAAATCTGAACGTAAAAAGTGGACGTTTTTCTCACACGCGCGCGAAACATTGACGCAATGTTCGAGGTTGCTGTCTTTGGTTCTGTCTATGCAATTTGACAAAGCATTGCGCTGCGAAAGGACGTCGCGCATCAATTGTTATATCTTTGGCATCAATTGTGCACGAGAAAGGCCCGCGACGGCAGGGATGCTGCCAATCGCGGGCCTGGGGAAGCGGTGCGGACGCTGGCCGCGAGCGCGGACGGCGCTCCTGGTGCTAGCGGGCGAGGAGGAAGTACGCGACGACGGCGACGCCGAGGATGATGCGGTACCAGCCGAAGGGCTTGAAGTCGTGCTTCTTGATGAAGCCCATGAGGAACCTGATGACCAGGATCGAGACGACGAACGCGACGAGGCAGCCGACGCCGAGGATGGCGAGCTCCATGGACGTGAACGCGTTGCCCTTGAGGAAGAACTTCACGAGGCGGAGCCCCGAGGCGCCCACCATGACGGGAATCGCGAGGTAGAACGTGAACTCGGCCGCGACGGTGCGAGAGCAGCCGAGCAGAAGGCCGCCGATGATGGTGGAGCCGGAGCGCGAGGTGCCCGGCACCATGGACAGCACCTGGAAGATGCCGATGCCGATGGCCGTGCCCCAACCGAGCTCGCCTATGCTCTGGACGCGGGCGTCGACGTCTGCCAGCGCGGCCTTGCTGGGCGCGATGGGCTGCGAGTTGGGCTTGAAGTGCTGCGGGCGGGCCTTGAACGACCTCTCGATCGCAATGCGCTCCGCCTTGTGCTCGCGCGCGGTCTCGATCGCGATGAACGCGATGCCGTAGGCGACGAGAGCGGCCGCGATCACGAACGGGCTGCCGAGGTGATCCTCCATCCAATCGTCCAGCGGGATGCCGATGACGGCCGCGGGCAGGCACGCCACGATGATCTGGCCCCACAGCCTCCAGGTTCCCTTGCGCTCCTGAGTGGACTTCGCCTTGGAGAACGGGTTCAGCGCGCCGAAGAACATGACGCACACGGCGAGGATGGCGCCGAGCTGGATGACGACGAGGAACATGTCCCAGAAGTCCTTGGTGACGTCCAGCGTCACGAACTGCTTGAGCAGGAGCATGTGGCCCGTGCTCGAGACGGGCAGCCACTCCGTGATGCCCTCGACCAGCCCGTACAGGGCCGCCTTCAGAAGTTCGACGATGTTCAAGCGCAATCTCCCCTCGCGTACGGCGGGCCCGTCCCGGCGACGTGCCCGCGCCCTTCTCGGCTGCGTGGACGCGCCCTTCCCTGGGGCGGCGCGGCCGAAGCGGACTCTATCATGACGTTTTGGACGGGCGCGCGACGCAACGCCACAAGAGAATCATGCGCCGCTCGGCGGGCGCGCGCGAACGATCGTGGCTGTCATGGGTAGACTCGACACATGCGGGGGCCGCGCGCCGACGCGCACGGGCGCCCGCGGGGCTGACAGGTCTTAGAGCACGGGAGGTGCCTCATGGTTACCAAGTATCAGGATCTGGGCTACAACAGGATTCTTGTGGCGCTGGACGGAACGGACCAGCAGGACGAGGTCCTGCACCGCGCGATCATTGTCGCGGCGAACAACAACTCTGAGCTCTACATTGGGCACGTGATCGACTCCACGGCGCTGGAGACCGCCGGGACCTACCCCGTTGACCTGGTGGCAAGCCTCGAGAAGGACTTCCGCGACTCCATAGAGGACCAGGTGGAGGCCGCGCGCGGCATCGACAGCATCAAGAAGGTCGAGGTGATCGTGAAGGCCGGGCGCATTCGCGAGACGCTGAAGGACGACATGATTGACGTGATCGAGCCGGACCTCATCATCTGCGGGGCGCGCGGGCTTTCCTCCATCAAGTACGCGCTGCTGGGATCGATCAGCACGTTTTTGACCAGGAACGCCAAGTGCGACACGCTGGTGCTGAAGTAGCGTATGGAGTTGCCGACGGCCGCAGCTGACGTCTGCGGCCCGGGTGGCGGCAGGAACATGGATTGAGACTCGTCCCGTCTGGGGTGCAACCCGGGCGGGACGCTCTTCTCCCCCGCGGGCGCGCATGCGGCACGCGGGGCGTTGGCACATGGCACGGGGCGCGGAGGGTCCGCCACGGGGCGCTTGCCGAACGCGGTTATGAAGGGAGCATGTAAATCGCGCCGTCTAGGTAAAATAGAGCAGTTATGACGCGACGCGACGACTGACGAAAGTTGGGGGATTCATGACACGAAGGCCGATGCGACTTGCGGCGACCGTCCTGGTTGCCGGGCTGCTGTTTGGCGTCGGGGCGAACGCGCTTCCCGCGACCGCACAGGCGGACGAGGCCTCTGACCTGCAGGCGAAGGTAGAGCAGACCAGCAAGGACTACAACGCCGCAACGAGGCACCTGAAGGACGTGCAGGCGGACATCGACGCGAACCAGCAGAGGCTGGACGACCTGAACGCGAAGATGCCGGAGCTGAAGCGCGAGGCCGCGAGCTCCATCAACTCGTCGTACAAGCTCTCGCAGTCGAGCAACGGCCTCATCGACATGCTGCTGTCCGCAGAGAACTTCAACGACCTGATAAGCGCCATGAACTACCTGGACATCATCGCGGGCAAGAACTACCAGGCGATCGACCGCCTGGTCGAGGCGCGCGAGCAGGCGCAGGAGACGCAGGACAAGCTCGCCGCGCAGAAGACCGAGGCGCAGACCGCGCAGGCGAAGGCCGAGGACGCCATGAACGACGCCATCGCGGCGCGCAAGGAGGCGCAGCAGAGGGCCGCGAAGGAGCTTGCGGCGCAGAAGGCCGAGGCGCAGAAGGCCGTGGAGGACGCGGAAAAGGCCGAGAAGGACGGCCAGACCACGTTCAAGACCGAGTCCGGGAACACGGCGACCATATCCACCCCGCAGGCCCCGCAGAAGAGCGACGGCAACGCAAGCCCGAGCACCGACGCGCAGAAGCAGAACAACCCGTCGCCGAGCACCCCGAACACGGGCGCCGTGACGTGGTCTGCGCGCGACGAGTTCGTGAAGAAGTGGTCGGGTCGCATCGACGCGTACCTCGCGGGCTCGCCCATGGCCGGGCACGGCAAGACGTTTGCCGAGGCGGCGTATGACAACGGCGTCGACCCGCGCTTCTCGCCCGCCATCGCGAACGTGGAGTCGAGCAAGGGCCTGTACTGCTTCAAGCCGCACAACGCGTGGGGCTGGGGCAGCTCTGGCTGGGGCGACTGGGACTCCGCCATCCGCGACCACGTGGCGGGGCTCGCGTCTGGCTACGGCTACACCGTGAGCGTCTCCGTCGCGAAGAAGTACTGCCCGCCCAACTGGCAGTTCTGGTACTCCGCGGTGCTGAGCAACATGAACAGCATCTAGCGCGATGCAGCACGCAGCACGCACGCCACGCATGGGCAGGGCCGGGATCCCCGTTGGGAGCCCGGCCTTCGTTGTTACGGGCTGTTGCGCCCGCGTTGAGCTTCCCGCGATGGGCAGGGCCGCTACGCCGTGAGGAACACCATCACGATGATCATGGCAAATCCCAGAAGGTCCATGGGCGAAAAGTGCGCCCCCAGGAACGCGACGGACGTGACCGTGGCCATGACCGGCTCCATGGTCCCGAGCATCGCGCCGCGGACGGACCCCACCTCCTTCACGCCCTGCAGGTAGAGCGCGTACGCGCCAAACGTGCCGAACACGACGGACGCCGCAAGGAGCAGCACGCCAAACGCGTCCAGCACGGGCATGTGGTTCCACGGCTGGTACGCGATGCTCAGCACGAGGCCGGACATGAGGAACGCCAGGCCGTTCACGGCGAAGTTGCCCCAGCGCGCAATCATCCTGATGGGCTGGATGGCCAGGATCGCCGCGGCGAGCGCGCAGCCAAGGCCCCACGCCAGGCCCTGGGGCGGCAGCGCGAGCGCGGCGGGGTTTCCGCCGGTGGCCACCAGGTACGTGCCGGCGATGGCAAGCACCAGCCCCGCGACCTCCCTGCGGCGCGGGCCCCTCCTGTTGACGACGCACACGTACGCCATCACGAGCACGGTGCACAGGCTCTGCAGGATGGTGGCGGTGGCGGAGTTTGTCCAGTCGATCGCCTCGAGGTACGCCACCTGCGAGAACAGGATGGACCCTATGGCGATGCCCGCGATGGACAGGAGCGACCGGCCATCGTGCAGCACGCCCCTCAGCCGGTTGGGCGACGTGGCGAAGGCCATGCCCAGGAACAGCCAGCACGCCGTGAGCTCCCTCACGCACGCAAACCACAGCGGGTCCACCCCGTAGCGGCCCATGAGCACCTTCGACAGCGTGCCGTTGACGCCCCAGAGCGTGGCGCCCATGAGCGCAAGCGCGATGCCGCGGCCAAGGCCGGAGCCCTTCTCGCCCGCGCGCGACCGTGCGGAGGCCGCCCGTCCGAGCGCCCTGCGCGCGACCGCGCGGACGCCGCCCTGCTGTATGTCCTCGTCCACCTGCCCAGAGGGGACCATGCCGTGCCGTGCCACAACTCTCCTGTCACTAGGGAAACGCATTCGCGCGCGCCGCGCAAGCGCCGGGCGCCGTGCGCGCGCAAAGCGCACGCGACTTTCAGCACGATAGCACCAACGCAGGCATCAGGCGCGCTGAAGAGGGGTAGAGTTACCTCGTTAGATATTTGACACAACGGGAGATGCCATGTCGCAAGAAGAGAAGAACGCCGCCACGCCCGGAAGCGGGGCCGTGGCACCCTACACCAAGGCCGACCCCAGCCTGGCGCCCGGCACGCGCCACTCGGGCTTCACCGTAACGGACGTGCTGCCGCTGCCCGAGCTTGCCGGCACCGCCTACGTCATGCGCCACGACGCAACGGGCGCCCGGGCCATGTGGATCGCCGTCGACGACAACGAGAAGTCCTTCTCCATAGCGTTCAAGACGCCGCCCGCCAACAGCACGGGCGTGTTCCACATCCTGGAGCACTCCGTCCTGTGCGGCAGCGAGCGCTTCCCGGTGAAGGAGCCGTTCGTGAACCTGCTGAAGACGTCCATGCAGACGTTCTTGAACGCGCTGACGTTTCCGGACAAGACGATGTACCCCGTGGCGTCCACGAACGCCGCGGACTTGAAGAACCTGGTGGACGTGTACCTGGACGCGGTGCTGCACCCCGCCATCTACCAGCGGCCGCGCATCTTCGAGCAGGAGGGCTGGCACCTGGAGCTGCTGGACGCGGACGGAAACCCGGCCGACCCGGCAGACCCCGACGTGCGCCTTGCGTACAACGGCGTCGTCTTCAACGAGATGAAGGGCGCCCTGAGCGACCCGGACGAGGTGCTGTTCGAGGCCGTGAACCAGAGCCTGTTTCCGGACACGCCGTACCGCTTCGAGTCCGGCGGAGACCCGCGCCACATTCCGGAGCTTTCGTACCAGGAGTTCATCGACACGCACGCGCGCCACTACAACCTGGCGAACAGCTACACCATCCTGTACGGCAACCTTGACATAGAGGACATGCTCGAGTTCGTGGGCAGCCGCTTTGACGCGGCGACGGACCGCCATGCCGGCGCGCCAAACCCGCTGCCGCTGCAGGCGCCCGTGCGCGCGCCGCTCAGGCAGGTCACCATGGCCACCGCGCCGGAGAACGCCAGCGTGGGCCTTGCGTACGTCATCGGCTGCGCGGCGGACCGCGAGCGCGTGCTCGCGACGGACGTGCTGCTGGACGCGCTCGCGGGCTCGAACGAGGCGCCGCTCAAGCGCGCGGTGCTCGACGCGGACCTCGGCGACGACTTCACGGCGACCCTCGTGGACGGCGAGCTGCAGCCGCAGGTGCTGCTTCAGCTTAAGGGCGCAAAGCCCGGCGTGGCGGCGCGCTTCCGCCAGCTGGTGGAGGACACGTGCGCACGGCTCGCGGCAGACGGTATCGATCGCACGAAGCTCGAGGCATCCCTTGCCCAGGGCGAGTTCAACCTGCGCGAGGGCGACTGGGGCTCGTACGCGGACGGCGTGGCGCTGTCCATGCAGGCGATGTCCAGCTGGCTGTACGATGACGCCCGCCCCGTGGACTACCTGCGCTACGAGGACGAGATGGCCCACATGCGCGCCGGCCTGGACAGCGGCTACTTCGAGCGCCTGCTGCGCGAGCTCGTGTGCGACTCGCCCCACAGCTGCGAGGTCGAGCTGGTGCCAAAGACGCAGGGCGCGGACACGGCCGAGAAGGACGAGCTCCTTGCCCGCCAGCGCGCCATGGCGCCAGAGGACCTCGCGGCCGTGGGGCGCGAGGTCGAGGCGCTGCGCCGCGAGCAGGAGGCACCGGACAGCCCGGAGGCCCTGGCCACGCTGCCGCGCCTCACCACGGCCGACATCGGCCCCGCGCCCACGGACGCGCCGCTGCAGCGGATGGACGCCCCTCTCCCCTGCCTGTACCACGACCTGCCCACGCACCGGATCGACTACGCGTACCTGTACTTCGACCTCGGCGCGCTCGACTTTGCTGACCTTCCGTACGTCGGCGTGCTCACGGACCTGCTGGGCAAGCTCGACACGGCTGACCACACGGCGAGCGAGCTCGACACGCTCATCGAGGCGAACCTGGGCAACCTGGACTTCTTCGCAGAGACGTACGGCCACGACGACGACCTTGCGTTTGCGGACCCCAAGCTCGTGGTGGCAGAGAGCGCGCTTTCCGAGAACGTGGCCGCACTCGCGACCATCGCGCCGGAGGTGTGGTCGCGCACGAGCTTCGCGGACGCGGACCGCATGCTCGCCATCCTGACGCAGCGACGCATCCTGCTGGCGCAGCGCTTCGTGAACAGCGGCCACTCCAGCGCGATGGCGCAGCTCACGGGCCTGTATTCCAAGGTGTCCGTCGCCACGAACGCCATGGGCGGCGTGGAGTACTACCTGTTCCTCAAGGATCTCCTTGCCCACTGGGACGAGCGCAAGGCAGAGCTTTCCGAACGCCTGGGGCGCATCGCGCGCAAGGTGTTCAGCGCGGACAACGTGCACGTGAGCTTCACGGGCCCGCGCGAGGACTGCGAGCGCTTCTGGCAGGAGGCCGGCACGCTCGGCCTTCAGCCCGCGCCGGACGCAACCGCGACGCGGCGGCTCTTGATCCCAGACCCGCGGCCCAGGAACCTGTTCTTCTCCATCCCCTCCAACGTGTGCTTCGTGGCGGAGGGCACGGCGCCGTCCGCCCTCGACCGCGGCACCGTGGGCGCGTGGACCGTCGCCTCGCGCATGCTGAGCTTCGACTACCTGTGGAACGAGGTCCGCGTCAAGGGCGGCGCGTACGGCACGGGGTTCCGTCACACCACCACGGGTCTGCAGCAGTACTGGTCGTTCCGCGACCCGGGCATCGTCGGCACGCTTCGGCGCTACGAGGGCGCTGCCAGCTGGATGGCCGGCTGGCCCGGCACGGCAGACGAGCTCGACGGCTATGTCGTGAGCGTCGTCGCCAGCCACGACGCCCCCGCAAAGTCCCACTCGATCGCCCGCAGGCAGGACGGCGAGTTCTTCTCGGCCAGGCCCGCGACGTGGCGCGACGAGGTGCGCGCCCAGGAGCTTGCCGTCACGGCAGACGACGTGCGCGCGCTTGCGCCGTCCATGCGCCAGCTTGCGGCAGACCACGCAGTCGTCGTGTTTGGCCCCAGGCAGAAGGCGGCGGAGTCCGGGCTCGACTTCGAGGTCGTGGACCTCATGGACCCGCAGCCCGCGGACGACGCGGGCGAGGGCGGGGAGTAGCCCATGCCGGACGACTCCCGCGGCGCCCAGCTCATAGGCCGCTTTGGCCAGCTGGTGGACGACCAGATAGAGAAGAACCCCCTGCGCGCCCGCAGGATGCTTTTGGCCGCGTTCAAGGCGGAGCGCCTGCGCACGCGCGTGCTGCCACACCGCGAGCTCCTTCCCTCCGGCCGGCTTGACAACCGCCTGACGCTCGAGGGCGTGGTCGGCGCCCTCGAGCATCCCAACCAGATGGTGCTCACGTCCATGTTCATGCCGAGCGAGATCTTCCACGCCATGGGGCTCTACCCCGTGATCGCGGAGGCCATCGGCGACTTCTTCAGCGGCGCCCAGGCGGAGCAGGGCTTCGTGACCGCGGCGGAGGAGCGCTCCATACCAGAGTCCTACTGCAGCTACCACAAGGTGCTCGTGGGGGCCACGGCCGCCGGCGTCATCGCGGCGCCCCGGCTCATCGCAAACTGCTCCGTCGCTTGCGACGCCAACAACCTCACGTTCAAGTGGCTTGCGCGGCGGCTGGACGCGCCCCACGTGTACGTGGACGTGCCGTACGACCCATCCGAGGACGCCGTCCGCTACGTGGCGGAAGAGCTTCGCGAGCTCGCGTCCGCAACGCAGGACGCGTTTGGCCGCAGGCTCAACGAGGACGCCCTGCGCGCGTGCGTCGGCCGCAGCCTGCGCGCGCTCGACGTGATGGAGAAGAGCCTGCCCCTGCGCCGCGGCCGTGCCATGCAGACGAGCATGACCGTCGAGATGATGCGCTCGTGCTCCATGCACATGCTCTTGGGCACGCCGCAGGTGGACGCCCTCATGGACCTGGTGCAGGCGGAAATCCCCTCCCAGACGCGCCCGTTTGCGGGCCTGAACCTCCTGTGGTGCCACTCCATGCCGTACTTCAGCGTGCCGCTGCAGAAGGCGGTTGACCACTCGCCCCTTGCGCAGATAGTCGCGAGCGAGATGTGCTTCGACCAGTGGCGCCCGGACGGCTGGCGCCACGGCGCGGACGAGCCGTACCTCTCCATGGCCGAGCGCCTGGTGTACAACAGCTACAACGGCCCGGCGGAGCGCCGCGTCGCGCGCCTGGTGGACCTTGCCCAAAAGACCCACGCGGACGGTGCCGTCGTGTTCTGCCACTGGGGCTGCAAGGAGACCCTCGGCGCGTCGCAGCTCATGAAGGCCGGGCTCGAGGAGGCGGGGTTCCCCACCCTCGTGCTCGACGGCGACGGCTGCGCCCGCCGCAACATGCCGGAGGGGCAGGTGGCCACGCGCGTGCAGGCCTACCTCGAGATGCTTCAGTC
This sequence comes from Parafannyhessea sp. LCP19S3_B1, assembly GCF_052121955.1. NCBI lineage: Bacteria > Bacillati > Actinomycetota > Coriobacteriia > Coriobacteriales > Atopobiaceae > Parafannyhessea > Parafannyhessea sp. LCP19S3_B1. The sequence continues at coordinate 64,964 of NZ_JBQKDH010000008.1, forward strand.
GGGGAGAAGATCATGAAAACCAACGTCGTCTGCTATGGCTGCAAGTACGCGCCCATAGAGCTGCTCGCGGGCTTCGGGGCCGACGCCCGCCTCGTCATGGCGGAGCCGGAAAGCTTCGAGGTGGCGGAGCGCCTGGCCCACGGCAACCTGTGCGGCTATGGCAAGTCCGTGCTCGCGTGCGGCCTCGACCCGTCCGTGCACCAGATGGTGCTCACCACGTGCTGCGACGTCATGCGCCGCGCGTACGACGTGCTCAAGGCCCAGGGCTGCCTCGACTTCCTGTGGATGGTGGACCTCCCCCACCGCACCGGGCCGGCGGAGCGCCGCCTGCTGCAGGCGCAGCTCCGCGACCTCGCCCGCGCGTACGCCCAGTTCAGCGGCCGCAGCTTCGAGGTGGGTCGCGCGCTCGCCGCCATCCAGGTGCCGCCCGCGCCCAAGCCAGGCTCGGTCGCGCTCGTGGGCGCCCACGCACCTCAGTCGCTTCTGGACGAGCTCGACCACGAGCTCGCGCTTCCCGTCGTGAACCACACCTGCACGGGCGCGCGCGTGCTCGCCCAGCCGCCCATCGAGCTCGCACGCGCGGAGTCCGCGGGCTGCGGCCGCTGCACCACGTCGGACATCGCGGGCACGGGGCGCAACGCCTCCACGTTCGACCGCTTCGTCGAGTGGTACGCGGGCGCGCTTCTGGACCAGACGCCGTGCATGCGCATGGACGAGGTCGGCGGCCGCTCCGGCCTCACCTCCGGCGACCACGCCGGCATCGTGTACCACACCATGAAGTTCTGCGACTACTACGGCTTCGAGTACGCGGACCTCGCCGGCAACGCCGCGACGCCCGTCCTCAAGCTCGAGACCGACGGCACCCGCCAGAGCGCCGGCCAGCTCCGCACCCGTATCGAGGCCTTCGACGAGACCCTGCGCACGGATGCCGCGGCCGCCGCAAGGCGCGACGCCCCGTCCTTCTCGCCCACCACCCCCGCGGGCGAGAAGGACGCGCCCCACGCCACCGCACCCACTACCCAGAAGGAGGCCCCCATGGCCCAGCAAGAGCCAAGCAAGCACTACGTCCTCGGCGTGGACTCCGGATCCACCAGCACGGACGCCGTCGTGATGGAGCTCGACGGCACCATCGTCGCCTCCGTCATAGGCGCGACGGGCGCAAAGGCGTCGCGCGGCGCGGCCGCCGTAGTCGACGCCGTGCTGCGGAAGGCCGGGATCACCGCGGACGACCTTGCCACCAGCGTCGCCACCGGCTACGGCCGCGACGCCATCCCCAACATGGACGTCGCCATCACAGAGATCACCTGCCACGCGGCCGGCGCGCACCACCTGGCGCCCGAGGCCCGCACCGTCATCGACATCGGCGGGCAGGACTCCAAGGTCATCCACCTCAACGCGGACGGCACGGTGCAGAACTTCGTGATGAACGACAAGTGCGCCGCGGGCACGGGGCGCTTCCTCGAGGCCATGGCCCGCACGCTGCAGATGCCGATCGAGGAGCTGTCGCGCCAGGGGCTCGAGTGGAAGCACGACGTCACCATCTCCAGCATGTGCACCGTGTTCGCGGAGTCAGAGGTGGTCTCGCTCATCGCAGACGACACGCCCACGCCAGACATCATCCACGGGCTGGACGTGAGCGTCGCCCGCAAGACGGCCGCGCTCGCGCGCCGCGTGGGCGGCGAGCCGCCGTACCTCATGACCGGCGGCGTCGCCAACAACGAGGGCGTGGTCCGCGCGCTTTCGGACGTGCTGGGCGCCCCCGTGGCCACGCACGAGGACTCGCAGCTGTGCGGCGCCATCGGCGCGGCCGTGCTCGGCATCCGCCGCCTCTCGCGCTAGGGTGCCCTAGGCTCACTTCTCCTTCAGCAGAAGACATTTGCGTTCATACTCTTCTGCAGCAGAAGATATATGGGTATAATCTCTTCTACACCAGAAGAGGAGGATACACATGGACGTCATTCGGGAGCTCGTCGCAGAGCGCATGCAGCAGGAGATTCCCCCCGTCGTCGAACGCGACCCCATCATGGAGGAGCCTCCCTCCCCGCAGCGCTTCAACCGGGTCCAAATCATCACAGGCATGCGCAGGTGCGGTAAGACCTTCTATCTCTTCCAGGTCATGGCCGGGCTCCTTCGCTCCGGCGTGCCGCGCGACCGCATGCTCTACTTCGACTTTTCGGATGACCGCCTGCCGCAGGAGCGCGATGGCTTTCGCGCAATCGACGCAGTGCTCGACGAGTACTGGCGCCAGGTTCCCCAGGCCCGCACGGAGGGCGCGTACCTCTTCCTCGACGAGGTTCAGGACTGCCCCAGCTGGCAGAGCTCCTGCCGTCGCGTGGCAGAAAACGAGCGCGTGACGCTCTGCGTCACAGGCTCAAGCTCCAAGGTCTCCTCGGAGGAGATAGCGACCAACTTCCGCGGGCGCTCCCACACGCACGAGATGCTGCCCCTCTCGTTTGCGGAATACCTGCGCTTTCACCAAGACGCTCTTCCAGATGCCGCAGACGCCTGCGTAGGCCACGTACAGGCTGACGCCGCCTCGCCACGGGAACGCACCGCGCTCGAGGGCCTGTTCGACCGTTACCTCGTCACCGGAGGCTTTCCTGGCATCCAGGGCGATTCCGCGCCCACGCGCATCGAGGTCCTCCAGGGCTACGTTCGCGACGTCGTCGCACGCGACGTGGCAGACAGGCTCTCCCGCCCCTCCATCCCGCTCGCAAACCAGATGGCCCTTCTCATCCTCCGCAACACCTCGTGCGAGATGTCCGTAAACGGCATCATGCAGACCCTCAAGGACGCCGGCAACACCATCGGCTGGGAGCGCACGAGCCAGATGGCACAGCTCTTCAGGCAGGCCTACCTCTACTTCGAGGTGTTCGAGTACAGCCGCGAGCTGCTGCCTGGCACCGGCAACCCTCCCAAGCTGTACGCAATCGACCCCGGCCTTGCGCTCGCCGTGTCACGCGCAAGCCAGGAGGATGTGGACAAGCGCCTCGAGACCGCCGTCTACCTTGAGCTCAGGCGACGGCTGGCAGGCACCCGCACTGATTCCATAACCTCGTACACGGAACCCGGCACGCGCGGTCGCAAGGTCGACTTCCTCGTTGGCGAGGCCTATGCGGGAGAAGGGCAGCCCAGCCAGCCGTACGAGCTCCTTCAGGTGTCCGTCTCGATCGAGTCCCAACGCACGAGGCGACGCGAGGTCGAGTCGCTCGACGCCGCCATGCAGCGCACGCGCCTCCCCCATGGCTCCATCGTGACGCTTCGCGAGGAGCAGGACATCGATACCAAAAACGGTACCGTCTCGGTCGTCCCCGCGTGGAAGTGGTTCCTCAAGAGACCGTAAACGCCTACGCACCGCCAGCGCCCGCGCCGGCCGCACGCGCCGCCTTCCGAGCGGCTTTGCGCCTCTTCCGCGCGCGGTGCACCACCACGTCCAACCCCACCACAGCGAGCGTTCCCGCCACCAGCGCCGCGGCGATCTCGCGCCTGCCCCAGTGCCTGTGCGCGATGCTACGCTGCGCGTCGGCCTGCTTCGGCACGTACTTCGTGCGCACGCAGTGCACCAGCAGCCTGTGGTCGTTCACGCCGTACGGGGTGCACGTCACCAGCGTCACCTTGTCGGCCCCCTGCTCTATCCCCAGCGAGCCCACCTCGTCCGGCCACACCACCTCCGAGTCCACCATCTTGTACGCCAGCGTCCGCCCCATGGTATGCAAGAGCACCAGGTCGCCCGGCTCCAGCTCGCGGATGTCGTCGAACATGCTCAGGTTCCTCATGCCGCTGTGGGCCGTCAGCACGCAGTGCGTAGACTTCCCGCCCACGGGCAGGCTCGTCCCCTCCAGGTGTCCCACGCCCGCCATCAGCGCGGATTCGCTCGTCCCGTGGTAGATGGGCATGCTCACGTTGATGGAGGGGATCTCCACCCAGCTCATCATGGGGTCGCGGTCAAACGTGAGCTGCTGCGCGTACGGCAGAATCTGGTCCGCGGGAATCTTTGGCGTCTGGCCGGCCAGCACCGCGTTGTACGCGCGCGCCTGCGACAGGTAGCGCGCCCGCTCCTCCTTGCTCATGGCGTCGATGTTGCCGGATACCGTCGTGATCTGGTTGAACACGCCCGACTCTTGGAGCCTATCCGCCACCCACGGCCACACCAAGAGCCCCGCACCGATCAGGATGATCACCACGGTTATCAGCCGGTCCGCCCAGCGCGGCAGCCTCTTGCGCCGCCCGCCGCGGCCCTTCCGCCCCTTGGCCTTGCCGTCTGCCGCAAGGTGCTCAGCCATCGCATCCCCCCAACGCGACCTTTCGGCCGCCGTCCGTCCGGCGGAGCCCACACGGGCCCCGCCCCCCTCGCAAAAGGGACCCCGCCTTCGCAGGGTCCCTCAATACTACCGAGAAGATCGCCCTTCTCCGCTAGGAAAGTTTACTTGAATCTACTCTGCGTCCTGCTCCCTGCGGCTGCGCACGACGCGGTACACGCCGAGCGCGAGGACGACGCCACCTACCGCAAGCGTCACGCCGATGCCCGCCTGGCCGGTCAGCGGCAGGCCGACGGACTTCTTGTTGCCGACGACCACGTTCACGGTACCGTCGTTAGTGGTGGCGCTATTCGTTGCGGCGCTAAGCGTGTTGTCACCCGCGTTTCCATCCAGGGTACCGGCAATAACCTGACCAGTGATGCTGTTCGAGCTGCTGGCAGCAGCAACACTCGTGGTCACCGAGACGTTGGTCGAGTCTGCATCCTGCTCGCTAGGAGCGGTTGCCGAAATCGTGAAGGTGAAGTCGGGAACGGTGGAGTAGTCCCTCGAAGGAGCGCTTACCTCGTGCACGGTATAGGTGCCGGCGTCCAGGCCAGAAACATTGATGTAGCCAGTGGCGTTAGTCTCAAAATCATGCTCAGTAGCGTCAAGCGATCCGTTTGCCTGCACGTACTGGGGCGTCGTGCCTGCTCCCTCGTCTGGCGTGCTCGCCGTAATGTAGAACTTCGCGCCCTGGAGCGCCCTCTCGGTGCCCTGGTCCACCTTCAGGAGGTTGAGCTTGTAGGTGTAGTCGCGGACCTTGCTGGGCACGGAGGTGCCAGTACCAGTCGACTGCGGATTGTTGGAGTACGTCAGCGTGACCTCGTTGCGGTTGCCCTTGCCGCCGACCACGACCTTGGACGCCTTGTCGGTGTCGAGCTTTGCCTGGTAGGTAACGCGCACGGTAGTGTCAGCGTTAATCGTGGCCTTCTCGGTGGTGGAGCCCTTTACGAACGCGCTCTTCAGGTCCGTGAAAGACACGGTGAGGACGTTCGTGGCCGTGTCGTAGTCTTTGGTGTAGCTCGACGGGTCGATCTCGGTCTCGGTGCCGTTGTTCACCGCATAGACTTTGACGCTGTTCGTATCAGCGGTGAGGCCGGCGCTCAGCGAGTCCGTGAATTTGTAGAAGTATTTGTCGTAGGTAGCGATGTTGCTCGCGACGGTACCCTCGAGCTTGTAGTCGATCTGCTGGCCCATCTGGGAGTCCGCGTAGTAGCTCCAGTCGCTACGGGACGCATCGTTCTTGACCCGCTTCGTTACGGTAGGAACGTTCGTCTTTTCGTCAACCGTCTTCGCGGTACCGCCCACCAGCGCAAAGATAGGAGACGTGAAGGTCTCGCCGGGCGTCTTGTCCGTCGTGGTATCCGAGTCCTTCTTCACCGTGTTAGCATCGGTAAGGAAGAGCCACCAGCCCTGGGAAAGGACACCGGAGTTCCCGGTGAAGCTCCGCTTGGTGGGGGTGGCGTCCTTCAGGGCGGTAGCAATGGCCTCGCCGAGGGTGCCGCTGCCGAGTTTAGTCCTGTCGCCGGTGAACGGGGACGGCGTCTTGGCATCAATCTCAGCCTTCGAGCTGTTGAAGTACCTGTTCATGAACTCGACGGCGTCCTGCGCGTTCGAGTCATTGGCATCGAAACCATATTCATGAAGAACGCTGAGGACGGTCGCCTTGTATGCATCGTTCCAAGCGAGGTTGGATGCAGTACCGTCCGGATTCACCGTGGCGGTAAGAATCTGGAAGCCGTCGTACGAGGTTGTGTTGCTTGCATCGTTCGTGATGGTGATGCTGTCGTTCGGGCCGACTGCCTCGTCCGCCCACGCCATGGTCGCCGGAGCGACGGAGCCCAGGGTCATTGCGACGGCGAGTCCGGCCGAGACGGCCGCGCGTGCGATGGTGTGCTTGTTCATGTTCGTTTCCTTTCTGTCAGCGGACGCATCCGCATGATTACCTAGCTCTGGGTGATGGTCCCCGCCTTGGGTGTTGGTGGGGCTTGGTCCTGTGGCCCGCCTTAAATCGGGACGCCGCGTCCTTCTCGCTAGCGATGGCCTTCCTGCCTCTTGCTCCTAACCTTCAGGCCCATCACCACCAATCCGCATCCCACGAGCGTCGCCGCAACGGCGATCGCGAGGTTGTTGGGGTCTCCCGTCTTGACGACGGCCGTTCCGCCGGGCGGGGTGACGCCCGGGGGCGTGGGGGTGTCGATGAGGCTCGCATGGGCGAGACTGGTGGAGGTGTCGACGGAGTCCGCGCGCAGCGGGCTTTCCGCCGTGATCGTGAGCGTGGGGTGAGCGGAGGCTACCTGCGCGACGTCGAGGCCATCCACCTTGAGCACGAGCTTGCGGGTGCCCTCGATGCGCTGGTAGCCCTTGGGGGCCTGCACCTCGACCACCTTGTAGGTGCCGGAGTCGACGCCGCTGAGGGTCACGCGGCCGTTGCCGTCCGTCGTGACGGTCGAGGCCGCCTTGGACCAGCCGCCGTCCTGTGCAAGGTGGCGTCCCTGCGGGTCCGTCACGCTAAGCACGGCGCCGGAGAGCGGCTCGTCGCCAGAGGAGGAGCGCTTGGTCAGGCGCACGTCCCAGGTGTAGGCAGTCGCATCGTCCTTAGGGGTGCTGAGGTAGCTGCCATGACCGAGCGGCGACGCGGGATAGCGCAGGTAGACCTCGTTGGGGTTGCCCTTGGCGGCGCCGTGGTTGCACCGCTGGTTGAGCGAGGCGCTATAGACGACGCACACCTGCGCGCCCTTGGACGCAAACACATCCGCCCCCAGCAGGGACACGAGGTCCGGGGACTTTACCGTAAATCTCTGGCCGGATACCTCGATCGTGCACGAGGAGGTCACGTCCGTCCAGCCCTTGGCCGTGGTGTCCGCCGCATCCGTGGACGCGGCCCACGCGGAGCCCGTGCCCGCCTTGGCGTACACGCGGGCCGTCGACGCAACCTTGCCAGCCGCTAGCCCCGCGGACATCTGGTCCACGAACTCGACGTCGTAGGCGGAGTAGCCCTGCGTGCCCGCGGGCACGGTCGCCTCGAGCCTCCACCAGACGTTGTCGCCCACGGTGGCGTCCGCTGCCTTCTGCCACGCGGAGGTACTGTTTTCCTGCACGTGCTTCGTGACGGTGGGGACGGCGGACTTTGGCGCGATTGCCTTGCTGTCGCCCTTGCCCAGCAGCACGAAGACGGGCGCCGTGCCAGACTGCGACTCGCCGAGCCGGGACTCGTCCGCGACTATCAGCCAGTAGCCGGCAGAGAGCGTCACGGGCTCTCCCGCCGTCACGTGCATGGCGCCGGCATCGGACGCCATGAGGGCGCGCGCAAGCGCATACGCAGCGGCGCTGCCGTCCGAGATGTTCCGTCCCATCCACTCCGCGGCGTCCTGCGCCGTCTGCGTGGGGGCGCCGGCCTGCTCCGCGGCCTTGCGCGCAGCGTCCGAACCCCAGGCGACGTTTGTGGCCTTGCCGCCGGACACGTTGGCCGAGAAGACCTTGTATGCCAGGTAGTGGGTGGCGTTGTCACCGGTGACGATGACCTCGGCCGCACCCGCCGGTGCCGGGGCCGCGGCAACGAGGGCGGCCATGCAGCCCAGGGCCACGATCGCGCTCGCGATGGCGCGAATGACGCTGACAAGGTGGCTCGTTCTTCTCGTCATCGTCACTCACCTCCCCTGCGGGACTTTCCGCGGGCCTTGACCAGCCTCCACACGCCGTAGGCCAGAACCACAGCACCCGCGATGTACGCGATGGTGATGCCAGCTTGTCCGGCGCTCGGGAGAGTGATGGCGTATTTGTTGTTGAACGTGGGGTTGTTGCCGGCCTCGCTCGTCTCGTTCCCATCCGAGTCGAGCTTCTTGTACGTCGCCATCGGCGTAAGCTTGCCGTTGCCGTCGTCTTGCCAGGTAACGTTCACCTTGTAGACAGTGGTGTCGTAGGTGTATCCGGTCTTCTTATCGTTCTTTTCGCGAATGTAGTAGGTGTCAGTCGTGTATCCACGCTTGCCGCCAGTTAGCGCCACGCGCCCGGCGCCGGCCGTAACGCCGGCCTTCTTGTTAAGGGCCGCAAAGTTCACGTTGCCATCGGAGTCGTTGGTGGCAGTCTCTACCTGCGTCTCGTTGCCCGCCGAGTCCTTCGTGAAGAGCTCGAAGGTGAACTCCTTCATGTCGCCGCCGGTTACTGCCTTGGTAACGCGCGGCGTGAACGAGCCCGTGGACTCATACGGTGCCTTTACGTTCGAGAAGGTCGCCGCGGTGCCACTCTGGCTGCCATACAACGCGAGCCCAACGGTGTTGTTCTCAACCGTGTACGTTGGCGAGAAGGTCTCGCTTGTTTCGCTGCCTTCGTTTGTGTACGTGTACTTCGTTACGCTCAGATTCGTGACCTCATAATATTTGAAAGTAATTCCTAGCAGCTTGAACTGCTTTCTGGTGTTCTCGCTTACCGTTGCGTCAATGCGGTAGATTGTCTTGTCGAACGTGATGTCAGACGCTGAGGTAGGTACCTCTACCAGGTAATACATGTAGCTGCCCGCAGCGTAGTCCTCGCCCACCTCGAAGTGGATGTTTCCGTTTTCGTCGTTGGTCACCTCGCTGGACACGATGCACCCACCGGCGTTCAGCGTTCCATCCGCATTCCAAGAGGGCTTCTGGGAATCACTCGTGGCGCGGAGCAGCTCGAACGTAAACTCGCGATTCGAAAGGGTTGCAGTGCTACCGTCCTGCTTAAGCGACTTGGTCGCGTCCAACGTCATGGCCGGGTAAATCTTGACCTCGGAAACTTCTCCCAGCGTGAGGCCACCGTTGGTCATAATGGCTCCGCCGTGGTTATACGAGTAGTTTCCGCTGAAGATTATGGTTGCCGCAGTCTTCGCGGCAGCCTTGGCGTCGTCGTCGGGGCTGGCGGTAAGACCCACCATGTACTTGGCCTCGGCACCGGAAGTCGGATCGATGGACGTGGGCGTGCCATCGATGGAGCCCGACCAGTTGGCCGCGCCGTTCCCAAGCATTTGGCCCGTGATGGCCGCGATGTAATCGGTGTTGGTGCGTGCCCTCACCAGGAAGTAGTCAGCATGGCCGTGTGTGCGGAACGCGGGGCTGTCATACGCAACGGTTGAGTCCATGTTCTTGCCGTGGCCGCCGCTGGACATGTGGGCGCTCTCCGAAGATCCCGCATCCGTATTCCCATAGATTGCTGTTCCGTTTACGTGGGTCACGACCGTTTGGCCCGTAGGGCAGGCCGCCACGCCTCCGCCGTAGCCGCCGGCGGTGTTATTGGTGATGAGCGAGTTCTTCACCACGAGCGTGCCGCCCTGCTGCACGAACACACCGCCGCCGCCCCAGTCATACGTGGAGTTGCACTTGTTGTTCGTGACGTATGCCTTTTGGCCAGCGCTTACAACGAAGGTCCCCGTGGTGCCCGACGAAACGCGGATTCCGCCGCCTTCGCCCGTTTGCGCAACGTTTGCGGCGACGGTGCCTCCGGTTACGCTAAACGAACCGAGTCCCACACCATAACGACCGGCATACACGCCACCGCCGGCTGCCTGGGAGTAATTGCCCGTAATATAGCCACCGGAAATGGTGAGGGCGCCTGCGGAGTTCTTCCCGAATACGGCCATTCCGCCGCCGCCAATAAGTCCTTCTCCCTGTATGGAGTATTGGGCGTTGAGCCTGTTGTTGGTTATGTAGCCGCCACTCACGGTTACGGACGAGCCAATGGCGAAGACTCCCGCACCATAGCCGTCCTCGGCTTGGGTGGAGTAGGTTGCTGCGCTCACGGAGTTTCCCGAGATGGTCCCTCCCGAGATGTTGAGGGTGCCGCTATCCATGTACACGCCGCCGCCGGACACTGCGGTGTTGTCCGCAATTACGCCACCGGACATGTTCATGGTGCTACCCGAGACGCTGCGCACGCCGCCGCCACGATAGGAAGTGGTAACGCCTGCGAGGCAGCCACCACTCATGTTGAAAGTACCCTCGTTGTAAACGACCTGCGGATAAATGTTGCTGGTAGCCGCGGTGTACGCATTCTTAAGGGTAAGAAGCCCACTCTTCAGGTTGAAGGTCGAACCAGACGCAACGTTTACGACCGCGCTCGCTTTGCTAGAGCCGGCAACGATGAACCCACCGGGGGTGTACTGCTCCTGATAAAGCGTTTCGGTCGTTCCGAGCCCCTCGGAATTGGGGTCGGACTTCGTTACGTAGTACGTTAGCGAGGAGGGATTGTTGCCGTTCCAGTTGAGCGTTGCCACGTGGCCGGTTACGTCGGAAGTACCGGGGTTTGTCTCGACCGTTGTGCCGGGCTTGGAGTCGGTCACCGTAAGGGTGGCACCGTTCTGGACAAAGATGAAGGTGGGGCTGCTTTCAGAGCCTTTGTACTCGAGTCCGTGGCCGTTAAGGTCGAGGGTGGTGTTGCCCTTAATGTAGATGGGGTCCGAGGTCGTAACACGGTCGGTGAGATAGTACGTGCCGCCGTTGCTGTTCTTGAAAAGAGTCGAGATGTTCGAGCCGTCGATCGGCGTACCCGATGGGTTACTTAAAGAACTGGATTGTTTGGATTGGCTTCTTTTTACAACTGTATCGGGTGCAATCTTGGAACTAGAGGACGATGAATCCGCAGATGTATTTGCAGCAGAACCGCTAGAGGCTTCAGTGAGCGACCCCCCCCCCGAGACTATTTTCGCTGGAGGAAGAATCCTGAGACGAGCTTGAGCTGTCGTCAGTCTGGACGGCGATGTCGGATGATCGCGACTGGTCACTTGACACGCCGGACGCAAAGGCGGGAAGCACGAGCGAGAGCGTTATAAGCAGCGCACTGAAGCAGGTAGCCGTAAGCTCCAGCGCATGAAACTTCTGGCTCTTTTGGATACTCCTCCTGCTATGGGGACGTGCATGCTCTTTAGATGCATCCCTATTCATAAGTTCTCGTGCCTTCCAATCCGCCTTACATACCTTCTGTATCAAAAACGTCAAACTAGCGACGTGAGTTTAGGCATACGCGCGGACTGTAGAACCATGACGAAGGGAACGTTAAGCGTAGTTTCCCGTCACTTGACAGGCACTTGCGGGCTCTTGCCATGCCTCTCCATGCCGTACAGGATGCCAAATACACATCGATATCTGATCGAGCCGTTGTAACGGAAACGTTTCCAACCAGGAGGAGACCGCTGAAAACGTTTCCAAGAAGCTGACAGCAGTTTACGTCAGGACTTCGTAAGCCCTTTAGATTGCTGCATGCAATACGTATTTAATATGCGAGCGGTTGATTTTTCGCTGCGAGCGTGATGTTGCGCGACTTGCTATTTATTTTTCAATTTGTTTGTGGTACACGAACGACAGATTATTTGGTACGAATGACGTACCTATGCAATTGCGATTTCAGCAGCAACCCATCATGCAACTTAAGACTAGAAACTCATTGTGACCCTCAAGTGATTTCCTCTGCCCTTCTCGCCCTGCGCTTGGCTTGGCGCACGGCACTTGTACACGAACCAGCAGCCTGCCTTCATTTTTTCAACCGATGTAATTCCTACCTAATGGAGGGTATTATGAGGTTGTGAGAGTTAATGGAGGAAACAATCGGTAAGGAGACCGACATGAGCAAGATCAAGAACGTATACGCACGCGAGGTGCTGGATTCTCGCGCCAACCCGACCGTCGAGGTGGAGGTGACGCTCGAGGACGGGTCGTTTGGCCGCGCCATCGTTCCCTCCGGCGCGTCGACCGGCGAGTTCGAGGCCGTTGAGCTGCGCGACGGCGAGAAGGACCGCTACCTTGGCAAGGGCGTGCTCAATGCCGTCGCGAACGTGAACGGCCAGATTCGCGAGCTTCTGGTTGGCATGGAGGCGACCGACCAGCGCGCCGTGGACCGCGCGATGATCGCGGCGGACGGCACCCCCAACAAGGGTCGCCTGGGCGCAAACGCCATCCTGGGCGCGTCGCTTGCCGTGGCGCGCGCCGCAGCCGCGAGCGCGAACCTGCCGCTGTACGAGTACCTGGGCGGCGCGAACGGCCACACCCTGCCCGTGCCGATGATGAACGTGCTGAACGGTGGCGTCCACGCGGACAACAACGTGGACTTCCAGGAGTTCATGATCATGGCGGTTGGCGCGCCCGACTTCAAGACCGCGCTGCGCTGGTCGAGCCAGGTGTACCACACCCTGAAGGACGTGCTGCGCAAGGCCGGCCTTTCCACCGGCGTGGGCGACGAGGGCGGCTTTGCCCCCGACCTGAAGACGAACGCCGAGCCCTTTGAGTACCTGATGCGCGCCGTGCGCGAGGCAGGCTTCGAGCCGGGCCGCGACTTCGCGTTTGCGATGGACCCCGCCACGAGCGAGCTGTACGACAAGGAGACCGGCCTGTACGAGCTGAAGGGCGAGGGCAGGAGCCTCACGACCGACCAGATGATCGACTACTGGGAGGAGCTCGTGGACCGCTACCCCATCGTCTCCATCGAGGACGGCCTTGCCGAGGAGGACTGGGACGGCTGGGTGAAGCTGACGGAGCGCCTGAGCAGGAAGGTCCAGCTTGTGGGCGACGACCTGTTTGTGACGAACACCGCCTGCCTGAAGAAGGGCATCGAGCTGGGCGCCGCGAACGCGATCCTGATCAAGGTGAACCAGATTGGCAGCCTGACCGAGACGCTGGAGGCAATCGAGATGGCGAAGCGCGCCGGCTATGCCGCCGTGGTGAGCCACCGCTCCGGCGAGACCGAGGACACCACCATCGCGGACCTGGCCGTTGCCACGAACGCCGGCCAGATCAAGAGCGGCGCGCCCGCCCGCACCGACCGCGTTGCCAAGTACAACCAGCTGCTGAGGATCGAGGACCGGCTGGGCGACTCCGCCGAGTTCCTGGGGAGGAACGCGTTCTATAACGTGAAGTAGCACGCGGCGCCACCAGCATCACGTGGCGCCACCCCGCCACCACGCATCGCGCGAAGCACCTGCTATACGGACCCCGCGGACCTCATTGTTTCTGCGAGCACGCGCACGGCGAGAAGTGCGCCGGCCTCGCTGGGATGCACGCCATCCGGAGCATAGAGGGCCGCGGGGTCCGCCGCGCCCCAGAACGCGTCGCAGGCGTCTGCCAAGAGCGCGTCGCCCTGGCACGCCGCCCGCGCGAACGCATTGTGCATGGCGGCGTGCATCTGGGAGTACGTCATGCCCAGGCGTTCCAGCTTAGGGCATCCGTCGCGATACGCCCACGTGGCGTACACGACGGGCGCGGCACCGGCCGCGTGCGAAAGCGCGCACAGGCGAGAAGCGCTTGCGAGGTATGCCGCGGGCGTGGTCGCGGGGGCGTGGGACATCTCCTGCAGCACCACGAAGTCCCAGGTCTCGTTTGCAAGCGCCGCGAGCGTGCGGGCGCCGTTCCTGGTCTTGGGGTTGAGGTGCTCTGCAAGGCGCGCCCCGCCGCGGGCGTGCACGCGCACCTCGGCGCCAAGCTCGTGCGCGAGGGCGTCCGGAAGCCCATGGGCCGTGGTGAGGCTGTTGCCCAACATGAGGATGCGCATGGTGCGCCGCGCCCTTCTCGCCCGGAGGGCCTAGGCAAGGCCGTGGGGCATGTGCACCTTGCGGTACGTGACGCCGCAGGAGTCCAGCGTGCGCTTGCTGATGAGGTTGTCCATGGTGCCGGCGTACTTGTCGTCCAGGTAGACGACCTCGCCAACGCCGGCCTGGACCAGGAGCTTCGCGCACTCGTGGCACGGGAAGAGCGTGACGTAGACCGTGGCGCCCTGCATGTCCTTCAGGCTTCCGCGGAAGTTGAGGATGGCGTTGGCCTCCGCGTGGATGACGTAGCTGTGCTTGTCGTTCAGGGGGTCGTCGCTGTCGCCCCAGGGGAAGGCCTCGTCCGTTATGGCATGCGGCGTGCCGTTGTAGCCCACGGAGAGTATGCGATGGTCGGTATCGGCTATGCAGGCGCCGACCTGGGTGTTGGGGTCCTTGCTGCGGAGCTTGGCGGCAAATGCCACCCGCATGAAGAACTCGTCCCAGGAAATCACGTCGCTGCGCTGCTCTGCCATGTTGCTGCCTCCAGCCTTGGGATTGCGGAACGCGGGGCACGCCCGCGCACGACATCAACGATGAAGCAACCCGTGCCGCATTGCAAGGACCGAACCGTGTATATATAGAGGGGCGGGTCTTGCCGGCGCCGCCCCATGCTTGTGTGGCCGAGGCCGCCAGGCTAGAACCGCTTTGCCTCCACGGCAGTGAGCGGCCTGATGTCCTGCGCGGGATACGGGGAGGCCTCGCCGCCCGTGCCCAGCACGAAGTACAGCCCGCCCTTCGTCTTGTAGAGGGTCTCCTCGTAGCCGTCCGGGTCGCCGAACGCGCCGAAGGCACGGTGCCCGCACTCCTCCGCCTTGTCGGTGTCGTACACGTGGCGCTTGCCCTCGAAGGTCTTGGTCTTGCGCATGGTGGGCTCCAATCGATCCTATACGCCTTGCGGCGCGGCGACCGCACCCGCCCCGCGGTGTGCGGCTGCCGCTTTTTGGGAATGTTAGACATTTTACTGCAGATATTCAATTAATACGGGATACCTGCAGGTTAAATAATCGGTAAGTAGCGAAATGTCTTATAAATAGAGTACAAGTTGGCCTAATACTGCATCTTACATTCCGCATGGAAGGACGTTCGTTCTGCATGCGACCATCCCCGCGGCACCCCGGGCGCGCCCGCCGTCCTATCATGTGTGGGCGTTGGTGATCAGGCGCCGCGCGCCCAACGGAGGGAACCGCCCATGCAGATGTCGATCGTGCTCGCGAAGCAGGTGCTCGTAATGTTTGTGCTGGTGGGCGTGGGCTTCGCGATGTTCAGGGCACGCAAGATATCGATGGAGGGAAACCGGGTCATCGGCAACGTGCTCATCTACCTGTCGCTTCCCGCGGTCATCGTCAAGAGCTTCATGGTGGAGCGCACGCCGGAGCACGCGCTTGCGCTGGCGATGGGCACGGCGGTCGCGTTCGCGCTGCTTGTGCTGGCGGCGGTGGTGGCGCGCGTGGTCTGCGGCAGGGACGCGATAGGCAACTTCGCGGGCACGTTCAGCAACCCGAGCTTCTTTGGCATACCGCTCGTGGTCGCGACGGTCGGCGCTAAGAGCGTGTTCTATAACGTGGGGTTCATCGCGCTCATGAACATTGGGCAGTGGACGTACGGCGTGTCGCTCCTGACCCGCCAGAACGGGGAGCCCTCACCCACGCCGCGCCAGGTGCTGCACGACGTGGCGACCGCGCCGTTCATGATCGCGTCTCTCGTGGGCATCGCCCTGTTCTGCACGCAGCCTCCCCTGCCGGACGTCGTCACCACCTGCCTCGACGACGTGGCGGCGCTCAACACGCCGCTCGCCATGTTCATGATCGGCGTCTACCTTGCGCAGACGGACGTGCGCCGCATGCTTGCGCGCGTGGCAAACTACCGCGTGGCGCTGGCGCGCATCGTGGTGTCGCCGCTCTTCTCGCTCGCGCTGCTTTCCGTCATTCCGGGCATGCCGTACCAGATGCGCATGGCCCTGCTGATCGCGGCGGCGTGCCCCGTGGGCGCAAACGTCGCCGTGTACGCGCAGCTGCACGACGCGGACTACGCGTACGCCGTCGAGACCGTCGTGGTGTCCGTGCTGCTCTCCATCGTGACCGTGCCCCTGGTGGTGGGGCTCGCGAACCTGGTCTGGCTGTAGACCGGCCGCAGGGCCCAGCGACGCACGACGCCGTCCCGCAGGTCGACCCGCGGGACGGTGCGCTTGGGCATGCGTTTGCGCAGATAGTTGGCCGGATGGCGCGCTGGGCGAGAAGGGCTACTCCGCGGGCTTGATGGCCGGCTTCCCAGCGGGGACGGACGCCTTCTTCGCGGGAGCGGACGCGCTCTTCGCCGGAGCGGGCACGCTCTTCGCGACCGACTTCTTGGTTGCAGGCGCCTTGGTTGCCGCGGACCTCGTGGCCGCCGGCTTCTTGGCGGCTGCCGGCTTCTTGGTCGCCGCCGGCTTCCTGGATGCCGTGGTCCTCTTGGCGGCTGGCTTCTTAGCGGCGGGCGTCTTCGCGGCGGTCGTCTTCGTAGCTGGCTTCTGCGCAAGCTCGAGCGCATGCTCCGCCGCGGCCTTCGCCTTGGAGCGCTCCTCCTCGATGAGGGCGCGGGTGTCCTCCAGGCGCTGGCGTGCGAGCGCATCCTCCCTGGTGGCAGCCGCGGCCTCCTCCTCGCACGCCACGACGGACTCCTGCGCGGCCTCGTTGTTGGCCCTGGCTGCCGATGCGGCCGCGCGCGCCTCGCCCAGGATCCACTCCGCGTCGCGGCGGGACTTAGTGGCTGCGTCGGCCTTCGCCTGGGCATCGTTTGCCGCGGAGTCCGCCTCGTGCAGGAGCTTCGCCACGCGGTCGCGCTCCGCCCATGCGACGCGGGCGGCCTTCACGAGCTCCGCCTCGGCCTCGCCGCACGTGGTCACGCTCTTCTCCTCCTGCTTTGCGCGCCTGGCGGTGACGTCGAGGTCGTGCTTCGCGATCTTCAGCGCGTCGTTCGCCGCGGAAAGGCGTGCCTGTGCGTCAGCAAGCTGCGCGGCCGCGTGCTTTGCCTCGCGCTCCGCGTAGGCGAGCGACGCGCTGAGCCTGCGGTCTGCGAGACCCTCCGGCGAGAGCACCGCGGGGAGCATCTCGGCGGCCTCCTTGCGCCACCACTCCCAGTCGTGACGGACGTCGTAGCCCCAGTACTCGAACGTGGCGTCGATGCCGCGGTCTTCAAACGCCTGCTCCAGCGCGCGCTGGGTGTCGATGCCGTCCTCGCTTGCGTCCTGGCCGCAGACAAACGCGAGCGGCAGGCCGCTGAGCAGGCGGACCGCCTTGCCGCGCTGGGGAAGCGCGGGGACCATGTCGACCGGGGAGACGTCCTCCCAGCCCTCCGGGAGCTCTCCCACGACGAAGCGGCGCGCGTCGTACGTGCCCGACAGCGCGAGGAGCCCGCCGAAGAGCTGCGGCCGGGACAGCATGAGCACGCACGCGTTCAGCGCGCCCATGCCCGCGCCCGCAAGCACGGGCGGACGATCGTCCCCGCACGTGCTTGCGACGAAGGGCAGCAGGTCCTTCTCGACGAACTTGAAGAAGTTCTTGATGTTTGACAGGCGATACTCCGGCACGGCGTAGCGCGAGTACCAGCCCATGAGGTCGACTGAGTCCGTGCAGACCAGGCGCATCATGCCAGAGTCGACGAGCGGGGCGAGCGCATCGATCATGCCGCCCTCCGACCAGCTGGCGAACGAGGAGTCGCCCTCGGGCAGCACGATGACGGGCTGACCCGCGTCACCGTACACCTCCACCTCGATGGCGCGGGAGAGGTCGTTGCTCTGCAGGGTCGCGTGCGTGCTGTTCATGCCATGGTCTCCTTACGACGGATGATCGCCGGGGCGGTGCTTTTCCGTTCCAATTATGCGTCACGCGGGCGGGTGGGCGCGCAAGATTTGAGCGGGCGTTGCCGCAGCGCCCGCAAGGTGCGGACCGCGCGGGCCATACACGGGGAGACCACAAGCGTCGTGCATAATGGTTGCCCTGGGAACGCACGCCGCCGGCCCCGTGGCACGGCATCGCAGATGGGAAGACATTTGATTAAGCTCATCCTGACCGACCTGGACGAGACGCTGATTCACTTTGGACTCGCGCGCGCGACCGACAACGCCATCGCCGCCATCAGGCGCGCGGAGGCCGCCGGTGTCACGTTTGCCGCCACGACGGGGAGGATCCGCCAGGGCGCGTGCGCGGCGTTTGGCTTCGCGCGCGAGTGCACGCGGTCCGCCGTGATGAGCAACGGCCAGCTCGTGCTTGCGGACGGGCAGCTCATTGGCCAGGTCGAGCTGTGCCGCGAGGGCATGGAGCGCCTGGCGCAGGAGCTGGTGGGCGACCGCGACTTCATGCTGAACGTAATCACGCGCGCCGAGACCATGGAGCCCGTGCGCGTGATCGTGAGCGACGACCCCGACGCGGCCGGGCACGCGTTTCGCGCGGACAGCGACGACGTGGTGGTGATGGACCACCTGCCGGACGGGCCTCTGGTGAAGTCGAACATCCACGTCATGGGCGGCCTTGAGCGGATGGGCGAGGTTCGCGCGCGGCTGGAGGCGCTGTGCCCCGGCATCAGGCTGATGTCGCCCGGGCCGCAGGTGCCCATGTTCGACGTTGCGCCGGAGGGATGGTCTAAGGCGAAGGGCGCTGAGCTGCTGCGTCGGCACCTTGGCATTGGCGTGGACGAGGTGGCCGCGTTTGGCGACGCGGAGAACGACCTGGAGCTTCTGGGGTTCTATCCGAACTCCGTCGCCGTCGCGAACGCCGTGCCCGAGGTGGCGAGCGCGGCGCGCTGGCACATTGGGGCGAGCGCGGACGACGCCGTGGCGGACGCGATCTGGGACATCGCCCGCGCGAGCGCGGAGGGCCGCATGCCGGACTTCATGTGCGAGCCGGCAAACGAGCGCGGCCTTGCCATGCGCGCGAGGCCGGCCGGCGACCGGAAGGTGGAGTCGCTGCCGTACTTCACGCCGCGAGCATAGGCCGGGCGTCTGCGAAGGGGGCGGCTCTTCTCGCCCGGCGCCGACGGCGGAAAGTATGGCGCGGCGCGACGATGCAAAGCGCGCGCGACACGCCCATTGGTGCACAATGGGTGGGTGATGCGACCGCGACGAGCGAGCTGGAGGCTGCCATGAGGACCCTTGCACCTGACTGCATCAAGCTGGGATTTGGCATGATGCGCCTGCCGAAGCGCGAGGACGGTACCATCGACGTGGGGACGACCGCGCAGATGGTGGACGAGTTCCTTGCGGCGGGCGGCAGGTACGTGGACACCGCCTTTGTGTACGAGGGGTCGGAGGACGCCGTTCGACAGGCTCTGGTGGAGCGCCATCCGCGCGACTCGTACTACCTTGCGACGAAGCTGAACGCCGGCGAGTGGGCCGCGAAGGACGAGGCCGCGGCGAAGGCGGAGTTCGAGCAGAGCCTGGAGCGCACCGGCGCCGGCTACTTTGACTTCTACCTGCTGCACGCGCTGTCTAGCGACAACGTGGGACTGTACGACTCGTATGGCATCTGGGAGTACGTGCGCGACCTGAAGGCGCGCGGGCTGGTGCGGCACATGGGATTCTCGTTCCACGACGGGCCGGAGCTGCTGGACCGCCTGCTGACGGAGCACCCCGAGGTGGAGTTTGTGCAGCTGCAGCTGAACTACGCCGACTGGGAGGACCCCGTGGTGCAGTCTCGCGCAAACTACGAGGTCGCGGTGGCGCACGACGTCCCCGTGGTGGTGATGGAGCCCGTGAAGGGCGGCACGCTGGCCGCGCTTCCGCCCGCGGTCGCAGAGATCTTTCGGTCCGCGGACGCGACGGCCTCGCCCGCGCAGTGGGCCATCCGCTTCGTGGCGTCGCTCCCGAACGTGATGATGGTGCTGAGCGGCATGTCGACCCCGGAGCAGATGGCGGACAACCTGAGCTTCATGCGCGACTTCAGGCCGCTTTCGAAGGAGGAGTCGGCAACGGTGGACGAGGTCCGTCGCGCGTTCGACGCCATCGACCGCATCGCATGCACCTCGTGCCACTACTGCACGGGCGGTTGTCCCGTGCACATGCACATTCCGGACATCTTCCGTACCATGAACGAGTACAAGCTCTTTGGCAACCTGGAGCGCTCGCGCAAGGACTACGTGCGCCGCGCAGGCGACACGCTGGCGTCCGAGTGCATCCAGTGCGGCCAGTGCGAGCAGGCGTGCCCGCAGCACCTGCCCATCGTAAGCCTGCTGGAAGAGGCGGCTGCCACGCTGGAGTAGCGCGAGGCGGATGGCGGAGCAAACGTAGCGCCCCACAATCTGACACAAGCACAAACTGTCAGGTTGTGGGGCGTATTTGCATGAAAAGGGGCACTTCGCACTACGCGAACCGCCCACTTTCTGACAGGAGTTCGATCTGTCGGATAGTGAGCCCCACTTTCTGACAGGAGTTCGATCTGTCGGATAGTGAGCCCCACTTTCTGACAGGAGTGCGATCTGTCGGATAGTGAGCCCCACTTTCTGACAGGAGGGCGACCTGTCAGAAAGTGGGACTCCAAGAGACCCCTTTCCCGCGTTTCGTGCCTCGTACGCCACCACTACCTGACAGAAACGCAATCTGTCAGAAAGTGATACGTCCAAAGTCACCGCTATCTGACAGGAGCGTAATCTGTCAGGTAGTGCGATCTCCGGTCTTGCCGATACCTAGGATTTCCACGCACCAGGCAAGCGCACCAGGCAAGCTCGCTCGGTCGGCGCTCTCACTCCGGCACCCAACTCGTATGCTACGCGGGCCGAACGTCCAGCACCTCGGTGCGCAGTCGGCCCCTCGCCTTCGCGAACGCCCTGGTGGGCTGCCGAAGCCTCACTCCCAGGAGCTTCGCCAGCACCGCCATCGCGGACTCGAAGCTCGAGAGCATCCGTATCTCCCTTTCAGTAATCGTGATGCAGGAAGCCCCCATGGCGTAGTACCCCTTTTCCCTCAGAGAGGTCTGGGTGATTCCCTTCGCACCGCCATGCCAGCGAACGCCCAGAACCTCAAGCGCCACGCGCTGCTCGGGCCACCAGAAGTCCGGCCGAATGGTCGCAGACCCAAAGCAGCCACTCGCCTCAACGGGGACCTCGATCCGGTGGTTCACGAGTGGCTTTGGCAGACCAAGGCTGCCCGTGTGACGAGAGCAGAACGCCAAGGCATACGTCTGAGCCTCGAGCGGAGATGCCAGGCCCTCGACCACCAGCGGAAGCGCCCTTCTGACCGCCCTTGCCCCGGGAGCGCCCGCCATCGCATCCAAATAGTTTGACAATCTATTTATCGTCGTCAGCGGCGCAAGCCCGTATGCCGTGGTAGTCCCGCAATCGTCGGTACACTCATCCAGAGACACACCATCAAGCTGGCCGTACGAGCCAACCGACTCCCGCCTGCAGGTCCTGTACGTCCCCAGCACCTGGTCAACAAGCAGTGCCGTCCTTGCCTCGCCAAGGCCCCTGACCATCTGCATCAAAGCCATTTCGGGAGGACATGCAAACACGCTGGCAGGGCATGCGACGTCGATCTCTGCCAAGTCGTCCCGTGGCTGGCAGAACGACCAACCGTGGGGTATGGCGCAGCGCGAGGCAAACGCATCCGCCCTGGCGGGAACAAGCATGTGCACGGGCGCGGGTAGCCCCGTCCTCGCCAACAACGCGGCGACGTCGGGCATCATGCTCGCAGGTGGCGTCACGCGCAAGGCCTCGACTCGAAGTCCGACCGCATCCATCGCGTCACCTTTCATCCCCGCCGGCGGCTTCACGCCCGCGGCACTCAGAAGGCCAAGGTCACGCGCCTCGATGCTCGAGATATGTCCCACGACCACAATCGACATGTCGGCATGGTATCCCCCGGACCGCACGCGCCCCGCACGCTTTCCGCGAGCGTCACCCCGGACCGAACGCCGACTTCCACATCTCTGCGCGCGAACTCGCGCGATCCGGGCCCTCTCGCTCCCAAGAGCAACCCTCTCCGCCGCAATAGCCGAGCGCAACCACGGACCAACCGCGTCATCTTCCAGATTCCTTCCTCCCCTGCCGAGAAGGGCCGCCCTTCTCCCCCAAACGGCGAGCGGCACAGCAAGGCGGGCGGACCCCCAACGGAGCCCGCCCGCCAAACCAGTCGATGTCACCGGTGCCGCACCGGCCGCAAACCCGCGCTAGTCGCACACGTGGCCGCCGCCGGGAACAAAGTGGCATGCGCCGCCGCCCTCGTGCGTCGGCGCGTCCGCGCCAATGCGATCGGCCAGGTAGTCGATGATGTCGCCGCTCTCGTACATCGGCTTGCCGTCAATCAGCAGGCACGGGCACTGCCTCTTGCCGCCAATGCGCACAAGGTCGTCGCCGTTCGTGCCCTGGGTCACGTCCAGGTGCTCGATCTCAATGTCGTGCTCGTCCAAGAACGCGTCCACCTTCGCGCAGAAGGGGCATCCGGGCAGGACGTAGAGCTTCAGGTCGTCAAAGCTGGCCATGGGGGGCCTCCCATCATTCGTTCGTGCCGCCCACGCTCCCCGCGGACGGCGGTTCGTTTCCTGCAGAACGTCTACCCAGAACCCCGCGGGGGCAAACGTGGCCAAACGTCGTTCGTCAAAAATGAATGTTTGACACCCCGTAAAAACGGATATCCTAACCCCCATAGTCACGTCGGCGGGACCGCCGCCACACAGGCGGCGACGCCCCTACACCTGAAGGGAAGGTAAACGCATGGTCACCACAACCCAGGACGAAGACCACGTCCCACGCATCACCGGCACGCTGCGAGCGCACTCCATTCAGGTCCCAGAGGTGATCTACCAGGCCAAGGGCATGGTCATCATGGGGCGCCGCATCAAGTCCATCGTCTTCTCCACGGACGTCGCCATCATCCGCAACTGCAACGCGGACGCCGTGCTCGCCGTCTACCCGTTCACGCCGCAGCAGGCCATCTCGCAGGCCGTCATCAGCGCCGCAGTCAGCCCCGTCTTCGTCGGCGTCGGCGGCGGCACCACGCGCGGCATGCGCTCCGTCGTAATCGCGCAGGACGCAGAGGCGCAGGGCGCGTTCGCCGTGGTCGTGAACTCACCCATGAGCAACTCCAACATCCGCCTCATCCGCCGCGTCATCGACATCCCCATCATCGCGACCATCGCCACCGGCGACGAAGACGTGCAGGCGCGCCTCGACGCGGGCGTCACCATCCTCAACGTCGCCGCCGGCTCCAAGACGGCCGAGGTCGTGCGCAACATCCGCAAGGACTTCCCCACCGTGCCCATCATCGCCACGGGCGGCCGTACGGACGAGTCCATACAAGAGACCATCCAGGCCGGCGCAAACTCCATCGTGTACACGCCGCCCTCGAACGCGCACATCTTCGGCGACATGATGGCAGAGTACCGCCAGCTCAAGACCAAGAACCCAGAGTTCCACTTCCGCACGTCGGATACCAGCCGCGACGCCGTGCACGACTTCTTCGAGCTGTTCCACGGCACGCACGCCGGCGCGGACGCAAACCTCGACCCCAACCCAAGCCGCGGGGACGAGCGCAGCAAGTAGCCCACGCGGCCACCCATTCGGCCACGTACTCCCCACGCACGCCAACGGGCGAGAAGAGCGCACCCACGCCCTTCTCGCCCGTCCTTCATGGCACCAGCCCCGCCGCCGCGACCCCGCGGGCCGCTTGAGGGCCTAGGCCTCAAGACCCCAAAGCGTCGCATCCGCGCCGGGCGCGTCCACCTGCACGTGGTAGCGGCGGGGATAGTAGCGCGTCGACATGCACAGCTCGCCGTCGTTCGCGAACACCTCCACGGAGGACGCGTCGCCCACCACGCGAAGGTTGCGCAGCTCCGGCAGCGGCTCCCAGCGCTCCGTGCGCCCGCAGCCCGCGTCGGAGCGCGCCGTGCGCCCAAACGCCATGCTCAGACGGCCGTCGCGCCACGTCAGCGCCAGCTCGTCCGCCAGGGTCACGCGCACGCCCGCCGTGCAGGCGCTCGCGTCCAGCACCAGGTCAAACGCCGTGCGGCCCTCCACGTCCAGTGCTCCGCCCACAGATCGCGCCGCGTCCGCGCGACGCGCGTCCAGCTCGCGCACCGGGGCCTGCCGCACGCGCCCGCCCGCAAGCGTCACCTCACGCGGAATCGTGAAGCAGTGCTGCCAGCCGGCCGCGACCGTCGGGTCGTTGCCGTACGTCGGCTCGTCCGGAATCCCCATCCAGCCAATCAGGATGCGCCGGCCGTCCTCCGCGGCAAACGTCTGCGGCGCATAGAAGTCGAAGCCGGCGTCCCACAGGGCAAAGTCGCCCAGCTCGCACGAGCCCGCGATGTCGCCCTCCAGCATGAAGTAGCCGGACTGGTACACGTTCCTGCGGTCCCAGTCGCCGCCCTCGAGCCCCTGGGGAGAAACGCTCAGCACCTTGGCAGAGCCCCCCTTTCCGTCGGACAGCTCGAAGTAGTCCGGGCACTCCCACATGTAGCCAAAGCGCGTCGGCGTGGTCACGCGGTTCAAAAGCTCCCAGCGCGCCAGGTCGTCGGAGCCAAACACCAGCACCTCGCCCCAGTCGTCGTCGCGGCGGGCGCCCTGCACCATCAGGTAGCGGCCGTCGCCCTCCCACACCTTCGGGTCGCGCACGTGGCAGGTGTCGTCCGCGGGATAGTCCGCGTTCCTCATCACCACGCGCTTCGGACCGTGCGCGTCGCCGTCCTCCGTCGTCACCCACACGGTGTTAGCCTCGCGGCCCGTGCGCACGTAGTCGTAGCCGTCCGCGTCCTCGAGCTTCACGTTGCCGGTATAGAACAGCTCCATCCGCCTTCGGCCGCCCGCCTCGCGCACCAGGGCGCTCCCGGAGTACACGCCCGAGCAGTCCGACGGCTGGTCGGGATAGAGCGTCACGCCATGGTAGTCCCACGTCAGCAGGTCGTCGGACGTGGAGTGCCCCCACATCTTCACCCCGCCGTCCACGTTGAACGGCGCATACTGAAAGAACGCGTGGAACGTCCCGTCCACCTGGCACAGCCCGTTCGGGTCGTTCAGCCAGCCCACGGGCGGCATCAGGTGGAACCCCTGCGCGTAGCGGCCATGCCTCGCCGCCCCCTCCGCGCCAATTCGCAGCGCGTCGAGGTCGCGCTCAAGAGCGTTGGACATGTGTGTTCCTCCTCGCAATCGACTTTGACAGGAGCCACCTTGATGTCACATGATACTGGTATCGGTCTCACATTGTGGGCGAGAATCGCCGCGGCCAAGGGCGCCACGCCCCCGTCACGGCACGTCCCCCGGCGCGGAAGGAGGGCCCGTGGACATCAACTCCATAGCCAAGCTCGCAGGCGTCTCGCGCGCCACGGTGTCGCGCTACCTCAACGACGGCTACGTCTCCGCCGAGAAGCGCAAGGTCATCGCCCGCGTCATAAAGGAGACCGGCTACGTCCCGTCGCAGCAGGCCCAGACGCTGCGCACCGGCAAGACAAACATCGTCGGCGTCATACTCCCCAAGGTCAACTCGCACGCGGTCTCGCGCATGCTCTCCGGCATGACGCTCGAGTTCAACGACGCCCACTACCAGACGCTGCTCGCCAACACAAACAACAACAAGGAGACCGAGGTCTCGTACCTGCAGCTCTTCGCGGAGGGCAACCAGGTGGACGGCATCATCCTCATCGCGACCGTGCTCGACCAGGAGCACCGTCGCGCGCTCGACGCGCTGCGCGTGCCCGTCGTCATCCTCGGCCAGGACATGCAGGGCTACTCCTCCGTCTTCAACGACGACTACCGCTCCATGTTCCAGCTGTGCCGCAAGGTGCTGCAAAACAGCGCGCACCCCGCGTACATCGGCGTGACGCAGGAAGACGTCTCCGCAGGCCAGGAGCGTCGTCGCGGCTTCCTGGACGCCTGCTCGGAGCTCGGGCTCGACGTGCCGGAGGACGCCATGGGCACGAGCCCGTTCTCCCTCGACGGCGGCTACGAGTGCGCGGAGGCCATCATGTCCCGCCACCCGGAGCTCGACACGTTCGTGTGCGCCACGGACGTCATCGCGTTCGGCGCGCTCACGTGCGCGCGCGAGTACGGCCGCCGCGTGCCAGAGGACGTACAGGTCACCGGCGTCGGCGACAGCGAGCTCACGCGCGTCGTCACCCCCACCCTCACCTCGATCCACCACCACTACCAGACGTCCGGCCGCGAGGCCGCCAAGCTCTTGGTCGAGGCCATGACCAGCAAGGACGTCGTCCCTCGAGAGATTCGCATGTCCTACGGCATCATGATGCGCAACTCCACGCGCTAGCGCCCGCCCCGCCCCCGCCGCACGCCGCCCCCCGCGAGGCCCCACACGCCCCGTGCATGAAAAACGCTATGAAATCTATCCCATATCCCTCGGCGCGGCCGCCGTCCCGTCGCGCCGGGCGAGAAGGGCGCGCAAATCCTCGCCTTCACAGGCTCGCCACGAAAACAGTGCCGTACGCCGATGTTTTCATACCGTTCGTCCGCCCCGAACCCTGATTCAGGGGGCTTTCGACTCGCCAAGTCGTTTCATAGTGAGTGTGTGAGAACGATTTCACATGCCATGCCACCTTTCGGGAGCCGGGGTCGCTCCCGGGGCACGTGGAATCGACGATGGGTACCAGGCAAACTTGGGAGGGAACCATGGCACTGGACTACAAGGAAGCCGCGCGCCAGGCGCTCGAGGCCGTGGGAGGGGCTGACAACGTCGTCTCCGCGGCGCACTGCGCCACCCGCCTGCGCCTCGTGATCGCAGACAACGGCAAGATCGACAAGGACAAGCTCGAGGACGCCCTCGGCGCGAAGGGCAACTTCGAGGCCGCCGGCCAGCTGCAGATCATCTACGGCACCGGCACCGTCGACAAGGTGTACGACGAGTTCATACGCCAGGGCGGCATCACCGCCGTCAGCAAGGCCGAGGCGAAGGAGGAGGCGGCCAAGCAGGGCAACGCCTTCCAGCGCGCCATCAAGGTCCTCTCCGACGTCTTCGTTCCCATCATCCCCGCCATCGTCGCGTCCGGCATGCTCATGGGCATCATGGGCGCCCTCAGCTACATGGGCACCCCCGTCGCGGACGGCGGCGCCGGCTTCTTCATGCTCGACCAGAACACCGTCTGGTGGCGCATCGCGAAGCTCATCAACGCCTGCGCCCTCGCGAACCTGCAGATCCTGCTCGGCTTCAGCGCCGCGACGGTCTTCGGCGGCAACCCCTACCTCGGCGCATCGTTCGGCGCTCTGCTCATCAGCAGCGACTTCATCAATGCGTATAGCGCGAGCGACGCCATTGCCAAGCACACCATGATCACGCTCGACGTCATCCCCGGCCTCTACAGCATCGACTGGGTCGGCTACCAGGGCCACGTCATCCCCATCCTCGTCGGCGTATGGATACTCTGCTTCTTCGAGAAACGCCTCCACAAGGCCGTGCCCGAGATGTTCGACCTCTTCGTGACGCCGCTCGTCTCCGTCTCCCTCGCAGCCTACATCACGATCCTCTTCATCGGCCCGATCTTCGTCTGGCTCGAGAACTCCATCCTCGGCCTGCTCATGTTCCTCCTCAAGGTGCCCCTGGGCATCGGCTACATCATCATCGGCCTCATCTACAGCCCGTCCGTCGTCACCGGCCTGCACCAGATGTACACCGCCATCGACGTCTCCATGCTCGCGAAGTACGGCGTGACCTACTGGCTGCCCATCGCGTCCGCGGCAAACATCGCCCAGGGCGGCGCCTGCCTCGCCGTGGCGCTTCGCACCAAGTCCGAGAAGACGAAGTCCCTCGCGGTTCCCTCCGGCATCTCCTGCCTGCTCGGCATCACCGAGCCCGCGATCTTCGGCGTGAACCTGCCTAAAATCAAGCCGTTCGTCGCAGGCATGATCGGCTCCGCGTGCGGCGCCCTGTGCTGCTACGTCTTCAACCTCGCCGCCTCCGGCACCGGCGTCACCGGCATCTTCGGCATCCTGCTCTGCATCGCCCAGCCCGTCCAGTACGCCATCATGTTCGCCGTCGCCTTCGGCGTCGCGTTCGGCATCACCAGCACCATCTACAAGGACGAGGACAAGGCGAAGGCCGCCAAGAAGTCCGACGCCCCGAAGGACAGCGAGCCCAAGGCCATGGTCGCCCCGCAGGTCGACGCCTCCGCGGCAGACGCTGCCACGCTCGTCTCGCCCATGACCGGCACCGCGCTTCCCCTCTCGCAGGTGAGCGACCCCGTCTTCGCCAGCGAGTCCATGGGCAAGGGCGCTGCCGTCGAGCCCACCGACGGCGCCATCTACGCGCCGTGCGACGGCGAGGTCACGCTCGTGGCCAACACCGGCCATGCGCTCGGCATGATGTCTGACGCCGGGTGCGAGGTCCTTCTCCACATTGGCATCGACACGGTCGAGCTGAAGGGTGCGCCGTTCACGGCACACGTCAGCGCTGGCGACCACGTGAAGGCGGGACAGCTCCTGATGGAGGCCGACCTCGACCAGATCAAGGCGGCCGGCAAGGCCGCGACCACCATGGTCATCGTCACCAACTCCGACGACTTCAAGTCGATCGAGGGAATCTCCGGCAAGGTCGTTGCCGGCGCCTCCCTGGTGAAGCTCTCCAAGTAACCGCTCATCCAAGTCCATGGCGCGCGTCCCGCCACGGGCGCGCGGCATGGCATATCCTTACGGTCAGTCGCGACGTTGCGACCGGTCGGCGCAGACAGAAAGGACCTGGGCATGTACGACGTAACCGCGTTGGGCGAGCTGCTGATCGACTTTACGGATGCCGGGACATCACCCGCCGGGCAGAAGGTGTTCGAGCGCAATCCCGGCGGCGCCCCCGCAAACGTCCTGGTGGCACTGCAGAGGCTCGGCCACTCCACGGCGTTCGTGGGCAAGGTCGGGTGCGACATGCACGGCGCCTTCCTGCGGCAGACGCTCGAGGAGAACGACGTCGACTGCTCCGGCCTCGTGAGCGACCCGGACTACTTCACCACGCTCGCGTTCGTGGCGCTCGACCCCACCGGCGAGCGCACGTTCTCGTTCGCGCGGAAGCCCGGCGCGGACACCCAGCTGCGCCCGGACGAGCTCAATCGCGACGTGCTGCAGAACACGCGCGTGCTGCACGTGGGCTCGCTCTCGCTCACAGACGAGCCCGCCCGCTCTGCGACGCTCGAGGCCCTGCGGATCGCGCGCGACGCCGGGGCGATCCTCTCGTACGACCCCAACTACCGCGCCTCGCTCTGGCCGTCCGCCGAGGTCGCCGCGCAGCAGATGCGCTCCGTCGTGGGCATGATGGACCTGGTAAAGATCTCCGCGGAGGAAACCACCCTCCTCACGGACGAGTCCGACCCGAACGAGGCGGCGCGCAAGATCCTTGCGCAGGGACCAAAGGTCGTCGTGGTAACGCTCGACGCGGACGGCGCCATGGTCGTCACGCCAGAGGGCGCGCGCACGGTGCCGAGCTTCCGCGTGAATGCGACGGACACCACCGGCGCCGGCGACTCGTTCTGGGGCGGCTTCCTGTGCGCGCTGCTCGACTCCGGCAAGGACGTCCGCGCGCTCACGCTGGACGACGCGGCCTCGTTTGCGCGCTTCGGCAACGCCGTCGCCTCCCTCTGCGTGCGGGAAAGGGGCGCCATCCCCGCCATGCCATCGCGCGACGCAGTCGAGGAGGTGCTCGCGGCGAACGCCTAGCGCGTCGCACGGCTCCCCCACCAGCCGCGCTTCACCTACACGCCAAGCGGGCGAGAAGGACAAGGCCATGTCCTTCTCGCCCGCCTTTTATGCGTTAGTCCTCTGTTGGCAAATCCGAGTGCCCGTTCTGTTCGGTTTTGTTACATGAAATATTTTCGTACGCCTAATTCATTCGGTTCTTCGTGGGGAAAGAAGAGCGCCATGTCCGGCAGGACATGGCGCTCGATTGGCTGCATCCCGTCGGAACCTACTGGTGGTAGTAGCTGAGGAAGTCCTCGAGGGCGTCCATCGCCTCGTGCAGCGTGTGCTTGCGTGGCAGGTAGACGATGCGGAAATAGCCGGGGGTCTCCCAGTTGAAGCCCTTGCCGGCCGTCACGAGCACGTGCTTGTCCTTGAGCAGGTCGAGCGCGAACTGGTCGTCGTCCGTGATGTGGAACTTCTCCGGGTCCAGGCGCGGGAAGATGTAGAACGCGGCCTCGGGCTTGGTGACGGTCACGCCGTCCATGTGCGAGAGCCTGTCGTACACGTACTCGCGCTGCTCAAAGATGCGGCCGCCCGGCACCAGCAGGTTCTGGCTGCGCTGGATGCCGCCCAGGCACGTCTGCACGATGGACTGGGCCGGCACGTTGGAGCACAGGCGCATGTTGGACAGCATGTTGATGCCGTCAATCAGGTCCTTCGCGATGCGCTTGTTGCCGGAGAGGCTCATCCAGCCGATGCGGTAGCCCGCGACCATGTGACTCTTGGAGAGGCCGTTGAACGTGATGCAGAACAGGTCGGGCGCGAGGCTCGCGATGGAGACGTGCTGCTTGCCGTCCATAACCAGGCGGTCGTAGATCTCATCGGCGAAGATCACCAGCTGGTGCTCGCGCGCCACGTCCACAATCTCTTGCAGCACCTCGCGCGGGTACAGGGCGCCCGTGGGGTTGTTGGGGTTGATCACGACGATGCCCTTGGTGCGCGGCGTGACCTTGCTTTTGATGTCGTCGATGTCGGGGTACCAGTTTGCCTTCTCGTCGCAGACGTAGTGCACGGCGGTGCCGCCGGCGAGGGTGGCGCACGCGGTCCACAGCGGGTAGTCCGGGCTCGGGACCAGGATCTCGTCACCCTCGTCCATGAACGCGTTCATCGCGAGCTGGATGAGCTCGGACGCGCCGTTGCCGGTGTAGATGTCTTCCACGTCCACGTTGGGGATGCCCTTGAGCTGGTCATACTGCATGATGGCCTTGCGCGCCGCGAACAGGCCGCGGCTGTTGGAGTAGCCCTCGCACTCCGTCAGCTGATCCTGCATGTCCTTCACGACCTCGTCCGGCGTGCGGAAGCCAAACGGCGCGGGGTTGCCGATGTTGAGCTTCAGCACGTGGATGCCCTGGTCCTCCATGCGGTAGGCCTCGTCCAGGACGGGCCCGCGGATGTCGTACAGGACGTTGTCGAGCTTGTGAGACTTCGTGAACTGGCGCATGGAGCTTCCTTCCCCTTGCCTGCCGGTGGCAGTGCCCTTCCTCATAGCGTTGGTACCCTTCGAGCCCGAGTCTTGCTCGCTTCCCGCATCCTCACATGGTGCCGGCTGGACTTCGGCCGGAGCGGAACCATCCCGCTGCGACGCAACCTCGCCCTCCGCGAGCCACTCCTCGCTCACGCCCAGCGCCTGGGCGAGAATGACCACCGCCTGGGCCCGAGGTGTCACCTTGCCGCTGAGGTACTGGCTCAGCTGGCTCTTGCCGAGCTTGTGGCCCTGCTCCGCCGCGATGCGGATGAGGTCCGACTGGCGGAGGTCGCTCTTCTCCATCGCTTCCGCAAGCCGGTCGCTGAAGAGGTTCTGGGACATGTCCGACCTTTCGTAGTTCAATTTCAATCTAACTCAGATGTCCGTAGTTCAATTTGCAAATTGAACTACGGACACTCTAGCACAACGATTTTGAACTCATGGGTTCAATTTTATTGACACGATGCCGTCAGATTTGAAGGGTGGCATTCCGAAGGAGATGCGCAACTCCCCGCTCCGTCAGGACATTGGAAGGGCGGTGAGTATCGAGAACGCGAGGACGACCGCGGCGATGGCGATTTTCCCCTTCTTGGATGAGGGGTGATGCACGAGGATCGTGACCCACATCACTGCGTCGAGCAGGCCGCTCACGACGAAGCACACGTTCCAGGACAGCACCTCCTGGAAGGACCACACTGCCGACCCGGCTATGGCCGCGACCCAGAACAACGCGTTGAGCTTGCGTTCCGCGGTGTCATTCGAGCCTTGCTTCCCTAGACCGTCACTCATGGCATTCACTTCCAATGTATGTCGATTCAAAGCTAGGACTACGTCGACGAAATTGTGCCTCGCGCAGGCAAATACTGAAAACAGTTTAGAACTTTCGTATCTTATTATTCTATGTCATATATATATCTTTTAAATGCTTGCATACACGCGCCGACTCGCCGCCCTGACCTGCTGATATGGGATGGCAAAAGCCACCGACCTTGCTTTTCCAGGCATGGACAGCCTGCTCCGCAGCCGCCAACGGCAGCTGCGGAGCCGCAAGCGGCTGGCGACAGCCAGACCGCACGATGGTTCGATTATGGTTGCTGCTCTTCTCGCCGGTTGTTGTCTGGTCCGGCGAGCGCCTACTTGCGCATGTGGGCCTTTGCGGTGAGCGAGCCTGCGCGTACGCGCACGCGAATGACAGCGACGGGCTTGGCCATGAGCCGGGTGATCGGGAAGTCGCGACCCGTCTGCTGGCGCATGAGGAGCTTGAGGGCATGGACCTTCTCGTCCGCGTCCGTGACCAGGGAGGCCGTGCCCTCGCCCATGACGCTGGAGTAGAACGAGCCGTACTTGCAGGCCAGCTTGTAGGGGGTGCTACCGCCGTCGTCCAGATTGACGTCGCACTCGAGCTCGACAAAGCACGGGGCGCCCCCGCCTATCACGTCTATCTTGCGGCCGCTCAGCGCAGAGTGCATGTACAGCGTGAGGTCCGCGCCCGCGTACTCGTAGCAGTAGTGCAGCGGCACCACGTACGGGCGGCCGTCATCCACAAGGCCCAGGTGCACGATGCGCGCCTCCATAAGGATGCGCTCGATCTTGACAGGGTCGGTGACCAAGCGGTCTTTCCTGCGCATTGCCTGCATGGGAACCTCCCGGTGACTCTTGACGTGGTTGCGACAGACGCTGCCCGGCGACTGCACGCGCCTGGGACCTAGGACAGGAAGCCCAGGTACTCGTCGAGCACATTGAACAGCATATCACCGGAGGCGACGGACACCTCCGCCGTGCTGCGCGAGATGCGCGCATGGGTGTACAGGTCGCGGGCAGACGTGAGCACGAGCGCCGCGACGACGTTGAACGTGGGGCCCAGCACCACCTCTAGGTACGGCACGTACTTTGCTGCCTGGTCAACCTCCGCCTGGTCGATGGCGTCCTTCATCTTGAACTCCAGGCTGAACGCGTAGCCCGGCCGCGCGGGCGCGGGCGCCGGCGGCACCAGCAGCAGCACATCCGCGTAGATGCGCACGTGGCGCGCGCGACGTATGCGCAGCTCGAAGCAGAGCTCCCAGTCGGTGGGGTCCGGCGCCCCCAGCTGGCGAAGGTCCGAGAAGAGCGAGGCCATGGCGTCGTGCGTGTCCAGAAACGAGTGGAAGAGGCCGCGCGTGTCGTTGAGGTTGCGCCCGATGCGCGCGCAGCCGCGCTTGAGCTCCCCAAGCCACGCGTCGAGGTCCTGCGCGAGGAACTCCCCCACCGTGCCGTACCAGCCGCAGAACTCGCCCAGGCCGTGGTGCGGGACCGTCTGCCCGATGAGGCCGTACCACAGGTAGGCGTCGTCGCGATAGCAGAGGTCCCGCACGAACGGCGACGCGTACAGGTAGCGGTTGACCGTCGTGCGGTCGATGCCGAGCCTGCGGGCCACGTCGCGCGCCCTCACGCCGTCCTCGCTGCAGATGAGCGAGTAGATCGCACGCTCGTTGGCGTCCGCGACTGAGGATGGCACGTTCTTCTCCCTTGGCGCTTTGCGGGGCCCGTGGGACGGCCCCGTGCGGACCGCTAGACCAGCTTGCCCTGGCAGTGGTCGCACATGTGCTGGATCATCTGGGCCTCGAAGCCCGTGTAGTCGCGGCGGCGCGGCTTGAGCTCGCCGTCGACCAGCTCGTCGAAGCTGACCTTCACCTTCTGGTAGCGCGTGACCTTGGACGGCTCGTCGCGCGTCATGCAGCCCTCGACCATCTTCGCGGCGCGCAGGCCCATCATGATGCGGGGGTTGTACATCACGTGGTCCGCGCCGGAATCGTCCTGGAACACGACGACGGCCTTCGTGACGCCGATCTGGTTTGCGGCGAGGCAGCCGCAGTCCTCGAGCGAGTGCATGGTGTCGACGAGGTCCTGCGCGATGGGCGCGTCCTGCGCCGTGGCGCGCTCGCACCTCTTGGAGAGGATCGCTTCGTCCTTGCAGAGTTCCTTGATCATGTGGGCTCCTTCCCGGCCGCGTCCGCGGCCCCAAGGCGCCCGTGCGGCGCCGTGTACGTCCCGACAGTATATCCGTTGGCGCTAGCGGGCGGCGCGAAGCGAGCCCTGCGCACGAAGCGTCCGCACCACGTGGCGCGGCACGGCGTACGCGGCGCACGGCCCGATGACGGTGCCGGCGGCGCGCTTGGCCGCGGGCGAGCCGTTTGCCGTGGCGTACGCGTGCGAGAAGCGCCCCAGCATAACCACGTCGTTTCCGCCGTCGCCGTAGACGGCCACCTCGTCCTCCGCGATGCCCAGGCGCGCGGCCAGCCACGCGAGGGCCTCCCCCTTGTTGACACCGGCGGCCGTGATCTCGAACATACACGGGTCGAACGGGGCGTTGGTAGCCACGTCGGCGTGCCGGGCGAGAAACGCGTGGACGTCCTGGGCGAGGCCCGGCCCCTGGAGGTGGGCGTTCACCTTCAGCACGTCGAGCGACGCGAGCTGCGCGGGCGTGACGTCGTACACGTGCTCCGGAGGTCCGACGAGCCCCGGTGCGCGCATGAGCATGCGCCGGACGAGCGGCGCGTTGCCGAACGACGCGCGGTGCTGCTCCAGGCTCTGCAGGTGGTAGGTGTGGCGGACCGTCACGAACTCGAGCGGCGCCGTGGGAAACGCCGCGGCGAGCTCCTGCACGAACGCGGGGTCGAGGCTGCGGGTGCGTATGGGGGCGCCGCACTCGTCCAGTACGATGGCGCCGTTTGCGCACACCACGCACACGTTGCCCGCAAAGCCCATCTGACGCCCGCTCCTGAGCGTGCGTCCCGTGGCGAGCGAGAAGTTGAGGCCCGCATGGCGCACGAGGGCGATCGAGCGCAGCACCACCGGGTCCGTGCGGTGCAGCGCGTTGAGGAGGGTGCCGTCGAGGTCCGATGCGAAGAGCCTGATCATGGTGCCTCCCCTGCCGCGCAGGCCACTGCCGTCACGTCACGATACCACTGCGGCGCCGCGGGCGCGCCGGGGGCAAGATGGGCCTATGATGCTGGGGCGGACGCGTGGGCCACGGACCCACGGGCATGGTCGCGGGCGCGCCGGGCTTGGCGCTCCGCGGGGGACGGGAGGCATCGCAGGTGTTCAACATCGTGCTGTACGCGCCGGAGATCCCGGCGAACACGGGAAACATAGGGCGCACGTGCGTGCTCACGGGATCGCGCCTGCACCTGGTGGAGCCCCTGGGGTTTAGCCTGGACGACCGCATGCTGCGCCGCGCCGGCCTTGGCTTCTGGCCAAACCTGGACGTGACGCGCTACGCCGGCTGGGAGGAGTTCCTGCGGCAGAACGGCCTGGCAGGCGCGGCGGGCGCGCCCCGGCTGCACCTGCTGACGAAGAAGGCGCGGCGCACGTACTCGGAGTCCACGTACCGCGACGGCGACTACCTGGTGTTTGGCTCCGAGAGCACCGGCATACCAGAGCAAGTGCTCGCCGCGCACCCCGCAAGCTGCGAGCGCATCCCCATGCTGCCGGACGCGGCGTCGCTTTCCAACCGCGACGCGTGGGCCGCGCACGAGGAGTCGCTGGGCGACGCGGCCGCAAGCGCGGGGGCCGGCGCCTCTCCCCTTCTGCGGCCGGACATCTGCGGCAACTTCGTGAACGTGGACGACTGGCGCATAAGCGCGCTCAACCTCTCGAACGCGGTCGCCGTCGTGCTGTACGAGGCGCTGCGGCAGACGGGATTTGCGGGCATGGGCGGCGGCGCGTAGGCGGCGCTCGCGGCGGTTCGCGCCAGGCGCGGACGCCCGCCGGGCGGCGTGTGAGATGTTGCGCCATGGCACACGCGCGGGCGCACGATGGGTAGACTAGGGGTATCCGTGCGAAACGCCGGCAAACCAAGGAGCATCCCATGTCTTACGACATCACCCATAGCAACGAAAACGCAAGCGACGGCACCCTGACGGACGGTGCGGCCGCGCCTCGCCGCGGGTACCAGCCCTCGGACGAGAAGGACTTTGGCACGAAGTCGATGGAGACCCTGCAACGCGCGGCGGCCGAGCTGTCGTTCCTGCTCGACCGCGACTACCCGCGCGAGACGGCCGTGGAGTTCGTGGGCAACCGCTACCAGTTCACCACGCGGCAGCGCCTGTTTCTGAACCGCGGCGTGAGCGGCGAGGCGAAGCGGGCCGCGCGCGCCGCGAAGCACCTGAAGCTCGAGGACCTGCGCGGCCGCGACGTGTGCATAGATGGCTTCAACGTGATCGTGCCGCTCGAGGTGGCGCTCGTGCGCTCCCCGCTCATCCGCGCGCAGGACGGCGCCATTCGCGACCTTGCGGGCATCAACGGCACGTACCGCTCCGTGGAGCAGACGATGCAGGCGATCGACCTGGTGCTTGACCTGCTGACCGAGGCGCAGGTGGCATCGGCCACGTTCTACTTTGACCGCCCGGTGCGCAACTCCGGCCGCCTTGCGAAGACGATAGCGGACTACGTGCGCGCCCTGGCGAACATCCAGCCCAGCCTGCCCAAGGTGCAGGCGGCCCTTGTGGACAACGTGGACAACGAGCTTGCGGGCCGCGCGTACGTGGCCACGAACGACAGCGCGGTGATCGACCACTGCCAGAGCTGGGTGAGCCTGGACGCCGCGGCGCTCGACCGCGTGGACGACGCGTGGGTGCTGGACGCCATCGCGCCGGACGAGGACCCGCTGTACCCGGACCCCGCGCGCGACATCCTGGAGGCGGACGCTTCCACCTTCGGCACGAGCGCCGCGGCCGACGACAAGGGCCCCGCAAGCCGCATACCGACGATCCCCATAAGCGTCCAGGACCCGGGAGACACGTTCCTCTCGTAAGAGACGCGCCCGCCACAAGACACGCCCCCTTGCATGGGGCCCCGTAAGGAAGGAAGAGCATGGACATCCAGAACTTCTATCGCGGCACTGAGTTCTATGCGCAGGACCACCTGGGCGCGCACACCACGCCCGAAGGCGTCACCTTCCGGACGTTCGCGCCCGCGGCGGACGGCATCGTGGTGCTTATGGACGACGGCCCGCACGAGATGCACCGTGCGCAGGACGGCAACTTCTGGGAGGCGGAGGTCCCGGGCGCCAAGGCGGGCGACCACTACGAGTACCGCATCTACCACGGCGGCGGCTACGTGGACCATGCGGACCCGTACGCGTTCGCGTCCGAGCTGAGGCCAGACCACCGCTCCATCGTGTGGGACCTCTCCTACGAGTGGGGCGATGCCGAGTGGGTGGCCGGCCACGCGCGGCGCAACCGCCAGCTGGACGGCCCGCTGAACGTGTACGAGATGCACGTGGGGTCGTGGCGCAAGCGCTCCGGCGACGAGCCCTCGGACGACCCGGCGGATTGGTACACCTACGAGGAGCTGGCCGAGCCGCTGGTGGAGTACCTCACGAAGACCGGCTACAACTACGTGGAGTTCATGCCGCTGTGCGAGTACCCGTTCGACGGCTCGTGGGGCTACCAGCCGACGGGCTTCTTCAGCCCCACCAGCCGCTACGGCACGCCGCAGCAGCTCATGCGCCTGGTGGACGCGCTGCACCAGGCCGGCATCGGCTGCATCCTGGACGTGGTGCCCGTGCACTTTGCCACGGACGCATGGGGCCTTGCGGACTACGACGGCACGCCGCTGTTCGAGTACCCCAACGAGGCCGTGGGCGTGAGCGAGTGGGGCAGCCACAACTTCATGTACAGCCGCGGCGAGTCGTGCAGCTTCATGCAGTCGTCCGTGAACTTCTGGCTCGGCTGCTACCACTTCGACGCGGTGCGCATGGACGCCATCAGCCGCATCATCTACTGGCAGGGTGACGAGAAGCGCGGCGTGAACAACCAGAACGTCGAGTTCATGAAGCGCCTGAACTCCGGCGTGAAGTCGCTCAACCCGGGCACGTTCACCATCGCGGAGGACTCCACGGACTACGAGGGCACCACGCGCCCCGTGGAGCAGGGCGGCCTGGGCTTCGACTACAAGTGGGACATGGGCTGGATGCATGACACGCTGAGCTACTTCCAGCTTGACCCGTACTTCCGCAGCGGCAACTACCACAAGCTCAGCTTCAGCATGATGTACTTCAGAAACGAGCGCTATCTGCTGCCGCTCTCGCACGACGAGGTGGTGCACGGCAAGGCCACCATCGCCCAGAAGATGTGGGGCGAGGGCGACCTCAAGTTCCCGCAGGCGCGCTCGCTGTACTGCTACATGATGGTTCACCCCGGCAAGAAGCTCAACTTCATGGGATCGGAGGTGGCGCAGCTGCGCGAGTGGGACGAGCGCCGCGAGCAGGACTGGTTCATGCGCAAGTTCCCCAAGCACGACGCGTTCTACCGCTTCTGCACGGACCTCAACCACCTGTACCTGGACCACCCGGCCCTGTGGCAGGAGGACTACGCCGAGCACGGCTTCCAGTGGCTGGACGTCGCCTCCACGGAGCGCTGCACCTATGCCATCGAGCGCCGCTCCGCCGCGGCGGACGACGGCGCGCAGGCGCCCGCGGGCGAGAAGGACGCGGGCGCGTCCGCGCAGCCGGCCGCGGGCGAGCGCATCGTCGCGGTGCT
This sequence comes from Parafannyhessea sp. LCP19S3_B1, assembly GCF_052121955.1. Classification (NCBI taxonomy): domain Bacteria; kingdom Bacillati; phylum Actinomycetota; class Coriobacteriia; order Coriobacteriales; family Atopobiaceae; genus Parafannyhessea; species Parafannyhessea sp. LCP19S3_B1. Next base: position 103,412 of record NZ_JBQKDH010000008.1, read on the forward strand.
GAACCTCTCCGGCGCGACCCAGGAGGACTACGAGGTCGAGGTGCCCGGCGCGACGAGGGCCGAGGTCCTTCTCGACAGCGACTGGGACGTGTACGCCGGCACCACGCCGCGCGGCGACGAGGCCGTGGCGCTGGACGCGGGCACGCACGTGCTCACGTGCACGCTGCCGCCGTTCGCGACCGTGATCCTGCGCGTGGAGTAGCGCGCGGCGCTGCCGCGGCCGGCGGCCTCACTCAGGCCCAAGGCGCGCGGCCGCGTGCTTTGGGCCGCTAGTCGTTTGTGGCAAGCCACGAGCGCATCATGCGCAGGTAGCGAGGGGTGTCGTCCGCATAACACATGTGGCGGCACCCCTCGAACAGCTCCCAGCGCGCGCCGGGGATGCCGTCCGCCATGGTCTTGGCCACGAGCGGCGTGCACAGGTCGTCCGTGCCGCTCACCACCAGGGTGGGCACGTGGATCTGGCCCAGACGGTCCGTGTAGTCCCAGTCGCGCAGCGTGCCGGCGGGCGTGAGCTCGTTGGGGCCCCACGCCGTCACGTACGACTCCGTGCCGCTGCGCTTCGGGCGGCGCAGGCACTCCGGCGCGTCCGGCCCAAACGTGAGGTCCGCGCAGTGCAGCTGCATGTAGTGGTCGATCGCGCGCTGGTAGGCCTCGCCCCGGAAGTCGCCGGTCTCCTCCGCGCGCTCGAGCGCGCGCCACTCTGGCTCGGGAAGCATCCGCGCCATGCGGTGCTGCTCGCGCCCCCACAGCTGCGAGGACGGCAGCGTGCTGCTGAGCGTGGCGCTCAGCACGCCGGCGGGCTGGCGCTCCACCAGGTACGTTATCTCGAGCATGCCGCCCCAAGACTGCCCCAGCAGGTGGAAGCGCGCGAGCCCCAGGTACGCCACGAGCGCCTCGAGCTCGTCCACCCAGGTCTTCGCGTGCCACAGCTCCGGGTGCCCCTCCACGTACGAGTTGCCGCAGCCCAGCTGGTCGTAGCTAATGACGGCGCGGCCGTCCGTGGCCAGCGGGTCAAGCAGCTCCATGTAGTTGTGCGTGGAGCCCGGGCCCCCGTGCAGGCACACGAGCGGCGCCTTGCCCGCGGCAAGCCCCGCCTGCACGTCGCCCGCGATGCGATAGTACGTCCGCCACTCGCCAAAGGGCATGTAGCCCTCGCTCACCTTCACGTCCGCCCTTGCGGCAACATCGTCAGACACGCCAGCCCCCTCACGCCGTCGCGGCGCCCCCCATGAACGCCCGCGCGAGGCAATTGTAGCCGCCTGCCGGCCCGGCGTCACGGCCGGCGCGGCCGAGAAGCCCCGGCGCCGCGGCCGTGCGGCACGCGGCCGCGCGATACGCGGTAGCATGCAGGTGGGAACGGGCGCGGGCCACGGCGGCCCGCTCGCAGAGGGAGGCACCATGCGCAAGATCCTGATCGTGATCGACATGCAGAACGACTTCATCGACGGCGCGCTCGGCACGCCGGAGGCGCGGGCCATTGTCCCGGCCGTCGTGCGGAAGATCCGCTCGTACCCGGCGCGCGACGTGTTCGCCACGCGCGACACGCACCCCGCGGACTACCTCTCCACGCAGGAGGGCACGTACCTGCCCGTCCCCCACTGCATCAAGGGGACGGACGGCTGGCGGCTGCGCCCTGAGGTCGCGGAGCTCGTGTCGGCGGACCACGTGTTCGACAAGCCCACGTTTGGCTCGACGGACCTCGCGCGCGCCGTGCGGCAGATGGCCGAGGAGGACGAGCTCGAGGTGGAGCTCGTGGGCCTGTGCACGGACATCTGTGTCGTGTCGAACGCGCTCTTGCTGAAGGCCGTGCTGCCGGAGGTCCGCGTCTCCGTCGACCCCGCATGCTGCGCCGGCGTCGCGCCGCAGAAGCACGAGGCCGCGCTCGAGACCATGCGCTCCTGCCAGATCCAGGGCCTGTAGCCGCCCCGCGGCAGGCGCTCTGCTCGCGGCGCGCCCGAAGACGCTACGCCCGCGCCTGCCGCGCGAAGAACGCAAAGCCGGCGGCAAGGGCGTCGCGCGCCTCGGGCATGCGGGGAAACATCTGGAAGGCGTGGGGGCACCCGTGCTGGATGTCGAGCGCCGCGGGGTGTCCCGCCTCGCGAAGCCGCTGGTAGAGCACGCGCGCGTCGTCCACCAGGCACTCCGTGTCAGACGCGGAGAGAAAGACCGGCGGCAGGTCAGAGAAGTCGCCGTACAGCGGCGACACCACCGGGTCGCGCAGGAACCCCTCCGTGCAGGCGGGTCCGCCGTACACCATGCGGAGGGCGCCCTTCTCGACCGCGTCGCGCAGCAGGTAGTCCGTGGCGACGTTTGCGGAGTGCGACGGGAGGCTCTCCGCCTGCGTGACGGAGGGCGACAGCGCCATGATGCCGCCCGGCTGCGCCATGCCGCGCCCCTTGAGCACGAAGGCAAGCGAGAGGGCCAGCGTGCCGCCCGCGGACTCCCCGGCAACGATCACGTCCGCGGGGTCGATGCCCCGCGCGAGCACGCCCTCCCACGCCGCGAGCGTGTCGTCGATTTGCGCGGGCCACAGGTGCTCGGGGGCAAGGCGGTAGTTGCAGCTCATCACGTTGCGGCCGTGCACGTCCGCGATGTGCTGGCACACCTCGCGGCGCTCGCGCGCAGACCCGGACATGTACCCGCCGCCGTGCACGTAGAGCACCCAGCCCGCGTTGCCCCGCTTCGTCAGGCACTCGCCTCCCAGCCCATTGAGGTCGACCTCCCCAACCGTCACGCCCTTGGGCGTGCGCGGCAGCCGCCTGGCGCGGGCGTCGCCATCGCCGTCGTGCACGTGCGCCTCTGGGGACGCGTCCCACGGCCTGTCCCTGAATATCGCGTTCATGAGCTCTGCGTACTCGCTGGGCACTGCCCCTCCTCACTCGCGGCGACGCCGCTACCCCTTATGTCATGACTTACGACACAACTCAAATTATGAGCTATCTATATTTCGACTTAATCCATAAGTCGAAATATAGAGCGCACGCATCACGACTTGCCACTCCCAAGCAAAACTCGTCGCCACGCTACAATGGACGCCACCACATCGGCACCACACCCACGGGAGGCACCATGGCAACACCACGGCCGTCGCGCATCCGGGCGGCGCTCTTCGACTTCGACGGCACGCTCGCGGACACGGAGCGCTTTGGCATCGAGCTCGACGAGGAGGCCTACGCCCACTTTGGCATCACGCCCACGCAGGGCGAGAAGAACTCGCTCGCCGGGACCGACGGCCTGGAGTCGATCCCGGCCCTCTTCCGGGCACACGGCATGGACGTGAGCGCGCAGGAGTTCTTCGCGCACCGACGTCCCAGCGACGTGATCTACGAGGAGATGCCGCTGGAGGCGTCGCCCGGCGCCCGCGAGCTCATGGGGAGCCTGCGCGCGGGCGGCACGCGCGTGGCCGTCGTCTCGACCACGCAGCACCGCCTCGTCGTGACGGCGCTGCGGCGCATAGGCCTTCTTGACCTGGTGGACCTCGTCGTGGGCGGCGACGACGTCGCGCGCCACAAGCCGCACCCAGAGCCGTACGCCCGTGCGCTCGAGGCGCTTGGCACGGCGGCGCGCGAGGCCGTCGCGTTCGAGGACTCCCCCTCCGGCGTGGCGTCCGCGCAGGCCGCTGGCGTCCACACGCTTGGGTACACGGGATCGAGCGTCCCGCAGGACCTCTCTGCCGCGGACGAGCTCTTCTCGTCCTTCGAGCTGCTGCAGCTCTAGCGCCACGCGTCAGCCCCGGCGCCCCGTCAGTCCCGGTGCCACGGCGCGCGGCCGTTCGCAAGGTTGAGGAGCGCCCGCGCAACGCCTGCGGGCAAGGCGCCGCCAGAGCAGTTCACCAGGCCAAACAGCGCGCAGCCCACGCTCGACGCAATCGACATGCGGCACTGCGGGTCCATCGGGTCGCCGTACTGCCGCTCCACCGAGCCCTTGATTCGGTTTGCCACGAAGCGGCACGCGGCGGAGGTCTGTGCCATCTCTAGCAGCGAGTCCGTCTCGTCGTACGTCCCCCTGGCGTGGTGCGCCTCCGGGGGGACGGGCCTGCCGAGAAGGGCGCGGAAGTCCTGCTCCGTGGGCCTTCCCTCCAGCGAGCGGTACCACGTGCCCGCGAACTTGCCAGGCGCGGCGATGCCCTTGCCGGCAACGTCCAGCGTGCCGCGCAGGCGCACGTCCTCCACCGAGGAGCCCACGAGCACCTGGTAGGTGCCGCCCACAAGCTTCCACGCGCCGTCCCACGCGGAGAGGCTCTTCTCGTCCAGCGCCACGCTCACGCGACGCGTCTCGCCGGGGGCAAGCTCCACGCGCGCGAAGCCGGCAAGCTGCACGCGCGGGTGCGGAAGCCCGCCGGCGGGCGGCTCCACGTACACCTGGGCCACCTCCGCGCCCGCGACGCCACCCACGTTTGTGACGTCGAAGCTCACCGTACGGCTGGGCGCATCCACCGCAAGCGCGCCGTACGCGAAGCTGGTGTAGGAAAGCCCGTGCCCAAAGCAGTGCGCCACCGGCACGCCCGCCGTCTGGTAGTAGCGGTATCCCACGAAGACACCCTCGCGGTACTGCGACTGACGGTGCGGCTCGCCCCAGCACCCCGCGCACGGCGCGTCCTCGGCGTGCAGCGGCCAGGTCTCCGGCAGCTTTCCCGATGGGTTGACCGCGCCCTCCAGCACGTCGACCGTCGCCTCGGCGCCGGCCTCGCCGCCAAGGCCCGCGCACAGCACCGCAGCCACGTCCTTCTCCCATGGCAGCTCTACGGGGCTTCCGCACTGCAGCACCACCACGGTGCGCGGGTTTGCCTGGGCCACGGCGGCCACCAGGCGGTTCATGCCCCCTGGCAGGCGCATGTCCGCGCGGTCGTAGCCCTCGGACTCGATGGCCTCGGGAAGCCCCACGACCACCACGGCCACGTCCGCCTCGCGCGCCACGCGCACGGCCTCCTCCACGCGCGCCCGCGTGGTCCTGCCGGTGCGCGCGTCGTAGCCGGCGGCGTACGCCCAGCCGGGACGCAGCCCGCGCATGGTCGCGACGCGCCGCGCGTTGATGTGGCTGGAGCCGCCTCCCTGGTAGCGGGGCCGCTCCGCCATCTGGCCAATGAGCGCCACGCGGGCGCCCGCCGCAAGCGGCAGCGTGCCGTCGTTGGCCAGAAGCACGTGGCCCTCGGCGGCCACGTGCCGCGCGACCTCGCGGTTTGCCGCGACGTCCGTTGCGGCGGGCTCGGCTCTGCCGGCATGCGCCATCGCAAGGGCCACGAGCCTGCAGGCGCTCTCGCGCACGCGCCCCTCGCGCAGCGTGCCGGAATCCAGCGCCGTCGCCGCCTGCCTCTGCAGGTGCTTGCCGCCACCCGGCATGGCCAGGTCGCAGCCGGCCTCGTACGCGGCCGCGCGGTCGTGCATGCCGCCCCAGTCCGTCACCACCACGCCGTCGAAGCCCCACTCGTCGCGCAGGATATCGCGCAGGAGGTGGCGGTTGTCGCTGCAATAGACGCCGTTCAGCATCACGTAGGCGCTCATCACCATCTGCGGCCTCGCGTCGCGCACCACCATCTCGAAGGCGCGCAGGTATATCTCGCGCAGGGTGCGCTCGTCCACGACGCTGTCGTTGCTGAAGCGCCTGTACTCCTGCGAGTTCACGGCAAAGTGCTTGATGCACGAGCCCGTGCCCGTGGACTGCACGCCGCGCACGTGGCTCGTGGCGAGGGTGCCCGCAAGCAGGGGGTCCTCCGAGAAGTACTCGAAGTTTCGGCCGCAGAGCGGGCTCCTCTTGATGTTGAGCCCCGGCCCCAGCACCACGCCCACGCCCTGCGCGCGGGCCTCGCTCCCGATGGCGGCGCCCATCCGCTCCACGAGCTCCGGGTCCCACGTGGCCGCCGCCGTCGCCAGCGCCGGGAAGCACGTGGCGGGCTCGGAGTCCGCCATGTCCCGCGCGCCAGGCCTCTGGTGGCGCAGCCCCGACGGCCCGTCGCTCACGGCAAGCGCCGGCACGCCCGCCTCGGGGTACGCCCTCGTGTGCCAGAAGTCCGCGCCGACGCCCAGGTCAAGCAGGCGGTCGCGGTCAAGCTTGGCCACGATCTTCTCGGCCGCGTCCGCGTACCTCGCATCCATCGCTAGTCCTCCCCGCCCTCGCCGCCGGCGCGCTCGCGCCTGCGCCGCTCCAGCACCACGCCGACCGCCTTGATGAACGCGCACAGGCTCTGGTTGAGGTCCTCTATCCCCTCGTTCCCGTACGCGCCCTCCAGCCACGACGCGTAGGCGTTGCGGATGCCGCCCAAGAGGAAGTCCACCGTCTCGAGCGGGAAGTTGCCGCCTTCCGGGTCCTCGCTGCGGGCGATGTCGTGCAGGTGGCGCTCTATGCGGTCCATGAGCGCGCCCAGGAACGGCCCCAGGCGGTCGTTGTCCACGAGCTTGCGGGTCAGTGCCAGGTTGTCGCACACAAAGTCGCTTATCTGGCGCAGAAACGGCATGGGGTCCTGGAAGAACGAGTTCGTGACCAGCGGGTCTATGGAGGCGGAGACCTTCTCGGTCAGGTCGTCCATCGTCTGGCGCATCAGCTGGTCCACGCTGTCGAAGTGCGCGTAGAACGTGCCGCGGTTGAGGTCTGCGCGGCGCGTGATGTCAGATACGGTGATCTTGTCGTACGGCTTCTCGGCGATGAGCAGGGTCAGGGCCTCCTCAAGAAGGCGGACGGACCTCTGCGCGTTGCGGTTTCTGATGGCTTCCACGCTACCTCCCACGTGCCTCGACGCCAAGACGGCGCCACGTTCCTCTCGCACACCTGTGCGGCGCTCTGTCGGGTTTTAAACATGATTCGAAATGCTGTCCAAAAAGCCCGTCTGCCGTGTGCCCACCAGGTGCTTGGGTATTTTTCAACATGTGTATGTTCTACCACATGTGAGCGTCTTAGGACGGATGTTCGACCGGAGCGGCGCGACGTGCCGGCGAACGCGATCGAAAGGAGCGCCTGGGAGGATGGAGAGGCTGTTTCGCGGGGTCCTCAGGCACCGCAGGGTGGTCATCGGCGTGTTCGTGGTGCTGGCCGCCGTCTGCGCATGCCTGGTCCCGCAGGTAAAGATAGATGCGAACATGAGCGACTACCTGCCGCCCACGGCAAAGTCGTCGCAGGACCTGGACGCCATGAAGCGCATCTACGGCAACGACATCGCAAACGCGCGCGTCTACGTCACGGGGATCAGCCTGCCGCAGGCCAAGGCGCTCGACAGGCGCCTGAAGGGCGAGAAGGACGTCATCTCGGTCACGTGGCTCGGCGATGAGGTGGACGTGGACCAGCCGCTCGAGACCCAGGACGCGGACACGATAGCCGACTGGTACGACGGCAAGGGCTACCTGTTCCAGGCCGTGCTGAAGTCCGGCGTGAAGCAGAGCCAGATAGACCACATCCGCGCGCTCGCGAAGGCGGTGCCCGGCGCGAGGAAGGTCGCGATCGACGGGTCCGCCGCGGACGACGCGGCCAACATGGCTACCATCAACACGGACATGGGCAAGATCATGACGATCGCCGTCGTGGTGGTGCTCGTGGTGGTCGCGCTCAACACCACCAGCTACCTGCACCCCATCGTGATGCTGCTCACCATTGGCGTCGCGATCGTGCTCAACATGGGCACGAACATCTTCCGCGGCACCATATCCTCCATCACGCAGCTCGTGGCAAGCGTGCTGCAGCTCGCGGTCTCCATGGACTACTCCATCGTGCTGCTCACGAACTTCGGCCGCGCGCAGCAGGAGACCGACGACCAGTTCGAGGCCATGGTGGCTGCCATGACGAAGTCGTTCCCCGTCATCCTCAGCTCCGCGGCCGTCACGTTCTTCGGCTTCCTCTCTCTCGGCGCCATGCAGTTCCTGATCGGCGCGGACATGGGCATAGCACTGGCCAAGGGCATCGTGTGCTCGTTCTTCTCCATCACGCTCCTCATGCCGTGCATCCTGTACAACATGCGCGGGCTCGTGGAAAAGACCATGCACAAGCCGTTCTTCCGCGGGTTCCACCGCATGGCGAAGGTGTGCCACGCCGGGGCCGTGCCCGCGCTCGTGATCGCGGCGGTGCTGGCCGTGCCGGCGCTTTTGGCATCGCAGTCCGTGAGCTTCACGTACGGGTCCGCGGCGAACATGTCGCCCACCTCGCAGGTCAAGCTGGACGGCGACGTGATCGACAAGGCGTTTGGCAAGTCGCAGACCTGGGCCATCATGGTGCCCGCGGAGCACTGGGGAGACGAGAACGCCCTGGTGGAAGACTTGCAGAAGCTCCCCACCACCAAGAGCGTGCTCTCGTACTCCACCATCGCGAGCTCGGCCCTGCCCCGCCAGCTGGCGGACAAGAGCCAGATTAAGCAGCTCTTCAGCGGCGGGTACAGTCGCATCGTGCTGACGTCGCGCATCCCGGACGAGTCCCGGCAGGCGTTCGACCTGGTGAAGAGGGTGCGCGGCCTGTGCAGGGCGCGCTACGGCAACAGGTATCGCCTCGTGGGCAACGCCGTGAGCTACGCGGACATCAAGGCGGTCACGTCCGTGGACTCCACCACGGTGAAGCTCGCCTCGATCCTGGCCATCGGCGCCGTGCTGCTCGTGATGTTCAGGTCCGTCTCGATCCCCGTCATACTCATCCTGGCGATCGAGGTCTCCATCTGGATGAACGAGGCCGTCCCCTACCTCATGGGACAGACCATCAACTTCGTCGCGTTCCTCGTGATAGACGCCGTGCAGCTGGGCGCCGCTGTGGACTACGCCATCATCTTCACGGAGGAGTACCTGGCGCGCCGCAGGCGCATGCCCAAGGCGGACGCGTCCATCCAGTCCATCGAGAAGACCGCGCAGCCCATCATGACGTCGAGCTCCATCCTGATCCTGGCGTGCCTCGGCATCTACTTCAGCGTGTCCAGCCCCATGATCCAGCAGGTGGGCATGCTCATCGCACGTGGCGCCCTCATCAGCGTCATCCTGATCTTCTTCGTGCTGCCGCTGCTCTTCACGCTGCTTGACGGCTTCGTGCGCGTCACCAGCTACAAGATCGGCTTCTATCGCGGCGATCCGCAGCCCGCGGACGGCGGGCAGGGCCAGACCGCCTAGCGGCCGCAGCGGTACCAACGCCGCACGGCGTAACGGCCACGGCGCGCATCCAACGCACATCCTCACGAACGGAGTGACAGACATGAGCAAGACGAACGCATCAACCATCCCCCTCGCAAAGAGGGTCGCGGCAGGCGCCATCGGCGCGGTGCTCAGCTTCAGCATGACCATCCCGTTTGGCGCCACGCAGGCCATCGCGGCCGAATCCGGCGCCACGGGCGAGAAGAGCGTGGCGCACGGTGCCAGCACCGCCTCTACGGCAAAGCGCGAGGTGGTGTACACGAAGACCGACGCCACGGGCGCCTCCAGCGGCTCGTACGTGGTGAACGCGTTCGAGACGCCGGACAAGGTGGACATAAAGGACCCCGGCACGTACCAGAAGGTCACGAACCTCACCTCCTCCAAGAAGCTGGAGCAGAGGGACGGCTCCGTCGACCTCACGACCGTGGCGGGAGAGCCGTTCTACTACCAGGGCAACCTGAGCAAGGACACCAAGCTCCCCTGGACGGTGCAGATAACGTACAGGCTGGATGGCAAGGTCGTGAAGCCCAGCGAGCTTGCCGGAAAGGACGGCAGGCTCGACATCGAGCTCAAGGTGGACGGTCTTGGCGACGACTCCGCCACGGCAGACTTCGCCAAGAGCTTCCTGCTGCAGGCGCAGGGCACGTTCCCCAACCAGAACTTCAAGCTGGACAGCGCGACCAACGCCACCATCGCCACCAGCGGCAGCAACACCGTGCTGACGTACGTGCTCATCCCGGGACAGAACGGCGACTGGCACATCACCGGCGACGCGCACGACTTCACGTACAGCGGCTGGCAGATCGCCGCGATGCCGCTTGACCTGAGCCTCGACACCAGCAAGATCGACACGTCCGGGCTCACGAACGCCACGGCCAGGCTGCAGGACGGCATTGGCCGGCTGGACGCCGGCGGTGCAAGGCTGCGCGACGCCCTGGGGCTTCTCTCCAACGGCGCCGGACAGGCGGCCGCGGGCGCGGGCGCGCTCTCCACGGGCGCCGACCAGCTTGCCGCGGGCACCAGAGCGGCAAAAGCGGGCACCGGCAGGCTTGCCGCCGGCGCGGGAACGCTCGCGTCTGGCAGTGCGAGCCTCAGCAGCGGCAACGCGAGGCTGGCCGCGGGTGCACGGCAGCTTAGCCAGGGCGCCGGCGCCCTGCGCGACACCCTGCGCAGCCAGAGCGGCACGTTCGACAGGCTCGACTCCGGCGCAAAGCAGGTCTCCGGCGGCACGCAGCAGCTCTACCAGGCGCTTTCCGCCACCCTGCCCCAGCAGCTCCTCACCGTCAACCAAGGCCTCAGCCAGACGCGCGCCACGCTCGACGGCATTCAGCAGAAGCTCGAGGGCATCAAGTCTCAGGCGGGCTCCATGTCCACCGCGGCGCAGGCCGCCATCGGCCAGGCGGAGGCCGTAAAGAGCGACCTCACGACCATCGAGCAGGGCACGGGCGGCCTCACGACCGCGCTGCAGCAGGCGGGCACGTCCGCCGGCACCGCGCAGGCAGAGGCCACGGGCTCCAAGCAGGCGGCGGGCGGCGCAAAGCAGTTCGCGGACGAGGCCGCGGCAAGCGCGGGCTCCGCAAGCCAGCAGCTGGACGCGCTCCTGGCGGACGCCTCGCTCACCCCCGACCAGCGCGCGAAGGTCCAGGCCGCAGACGATCAGGCAAAGGCCGCCGAGAAGGGCGCGACCACGGCATCGGGCTACGCCGCCAAAGCATCGACGTACGCCGGCAAGGCGGCGGACGATTCCGGCAGCGCTCTTACCACGATCAAGGGCCTTGGCACTTCTCTGCAAGGCATGCAGGCGACGGGCGCAAAGCTCCAGAAGGACGCCGAGGCGCTCAAGGGCACGCTCTCGCAGATGCAAGGCGGCATCAAGGACGTCACCGGCGAGTCCGCGGACGTGCTGGCCAGCTCGCAGAAGGCTCTCGATGGCTCGCAGGCCCTTGTGGGCAAGACACAGCAGCAGCTGGGCGCCATCGACCTTGGCCAGCTCAAGCAGCTGGCCGACGGCGCGGCGCAGGTATCCTCCGGCGTGAGCACGCTCGTGGGTTCGCTCAAGGCCACGAGCGGCACCTCCACTATCGGCGGCGCGGTGTCTGGCATCGCGAGCGGTGCCGGCCAGCTGGACGGTGGCGCGGCGGCCGCGGCATCCGGCGCGAGCCAGGTCGCGGGAGGAGCGTCGCAGCTCAAGGGCGGCCTCGACACGCTGGACTCCGGCGCCACGAAGCTCGACGGCGGCGCCGCGCAACTTGCCTCCGGCGCGCGCACGCTCGACGGCGGCCTGAAGACGCTTGCGAGCGGCGCGTCGAAGGCGCAGGACGGCTCGGCCACGCTCGCGGATGGCCTCGACACGCTGAGGTCCTCCACCGACGGCATCGACCAGAAGGTCATCGACAAGCTCGAGGAGACCATCAGGCAGAAGCTTGGCCAGGACTACCAGCTGCACTCGTTTGTGGACCCGTCGAACACCAACGTGAGCGAGGTGCAGTTTGTCTACGTGGTGGATGGCGTGAAGGAGGCGAAGTCCACGGGCGAGAAGAGCGGCGGCTCCAAGGGCGGCTCGAAGTCCGAGTCCAAGAGCTCCAAGGGCGACAGCGCCACGAAGAGCGGGTCGTTCGTCGACCGGCTGGGCGCGCTCTTCTCGGCAGGCAAGCGCAAGGGCGAGTGAGCGGCACTCGCCTGCCAGCGCAATCGCGGGCGCACCTTCAGTCCGCTGAGAGGAACCAGAGAGCACACGGCGGGTCATCGCGTAAACGGTGGCCCGCCCTTCTGCGTAGGTGCATCACTAGTTGAATCACTATCTGACAGGTCGCGTTCCTGTCAGATAGTGAGAAGTTCTGAGTCACCACTATCTGACAGGTCGCACTCCTGTCGGAAAGTGAGCAACTCGGAGACTCCCAGATGACCGCTCCTACAAGAAAGCGCCCCACAATCTGACACGAATGCATTCCGTCAGATTGTGAGGCATCCCTACATGCGATACGACGAGCCTATCTCGTCAATCACAGGCGTGGCAGGACCGCGCTACTCGGCGTCCTGCTCCCTGCGGCTGCGCACGACGCGGTACACGCCGAGCGCGAGGACGGCGCCTCCCGCCGCGAGCGTCACGCCGATGCCCGCCTGGCCGGTCAGCGGCAGGCCGACGGACTTCACGTCGCCGATGGTGACCTTGACGGTGCCGGTGTTGGCGTCTGCGGCGTTCTTACCACCTGCCCTAAGAACGTTGTCGGAGGTGTCGCCATCAGTGTCGCCGGCAATGGCGGAGTCGGTCGCGGTCAGCACGTTCTCGAGCTTCGTGAGCTCCTGGCCGTCGGTGCCGCCGTAGGTCGGCTTGATCTGGAAGGTGAAGTCGTCGGTCTTCGAGTAGCCAGTCGGTGCGGTAGTCTCTTTCACGGTGTAGGTGCCGGCGTCCAGGCCCTCGACGCTTATCTGGCCGTTTTCGTCCGTGGTAAACTCGTAGGCCGTGTCGCCCAGGGAGCCGTTCTCCTGGACGTACTTGTTCGCGGACGCGGTGTCGTCGGGCGTGGTCGCCTGGATGGTGAACTTGGCGCCCTTGAGGTCCTTCTCGGTCGTGCGGTCGACCTTGTGGAGCACGAGCTTGTAGGTGTAGTCGCGGACGGTGTCGGGCGTGGTCTCGCCGTGGTCCTCCGTGTGCGGGTTGCTGGAGTAGACCAGCTTGACGGTGTTGGGGTTGCCGGTGCTGCCGATGACTGCGCTGGAGTTGATATGCGCGGTGTAGGACACGACGATGCAAGAGTCCTTGGTGATGTTGATGGGGTTGCCGTCGGAGTCCTTCATGCCCTTGAGGTTGCCAATCTTCACAGTGAGGACGTGGCCGTTCGGGTTGCTCGCGTCGGCATCCGCGGCGTAGGCAGTGGTGAACTTGCCAGTCACATCGGTTCCGTTGGTGCCACTCTGGGCATCGGTCGTGCTGTCGTACAAAGTCACGTGGACGTCGTACTTCGGGCTGTCGGTCGTGGAACCCGAAGTCGTATTGAGGTCAAGGCCCTTGGTGATGCTATCGCTGAACTCGTAGTAGTAGGTGTCGTACGTCGCGACGTTGTCGGCCACGGTGCCGTACAGCTTGTAGGTTACGTTCTGACCCAGCTGGGAGTCTGCCACGTCGCCCTCTTTGCCTGTTGCGTCGGAGACAATCTTCTTGTCGACGGTGGGGACGCTGGTCTTCTCCGTGACGGTCACCGCGGAGCCGCCAACCACGGCAAAGATCGGCGACGTTGCGTCCTCGCCCTTGGTGGTTTCCTCGTTCACGGTGTCTTGGTCGGTCACGAAGAGGTAGTAGCCGTTTCCTCTGGCAGGAGTAGTTGCCGTGTTGGGCGAGACGGTAACGTCGGCGGTCAGCCCGGCCGCCTCGATGGCCTTGGCGAGGCCGTTTGCGAAGGTCGTGGAGTCCACTCGGGTGCCGGTGCCGGCAGCGACGCTCGAGGCGCTGTCACTCGTGATGTGGTTGGAGATGAAGTCCGCCGCATCCTGGGCGGTCTTCCCCGTGTAGATGACTTTGCCATCCGAGTCCTTCAGGGTATTCAGGTAGTTCACGACCGCGGTCTGCATTTCGGTGCTGGCCCAGGAGATATCGGACTCCTTCTTCCCGGTTCCAGACGTGGAGTCATCGGTCACGGTAGCGGCGAAGATCTTGTAGCCCTTGAAGCTCGTGGTGTTGCCGGTAGCGTTCTTGATGGTGATGCTGTCTTTCGGGGCAGTCGTCGTGGTGCCCCCGTCGGCCGCCCACGCCATGGTCGCAGGCGCGACGGAGCCCAGGGTCATTGCGACGGCGAGTCCCGCGGAGGCCGCGGCGCGTGCGATGGTGTGCTTGTTCATGCTTTTCTCCTTGTCGTCAGACGCCCGTCGTTTTTTGTCGAACGTCGGCTTTCCTGCTTTCACACGCGGGCGAAGGCGACGCCTCTCACCCGCAAGGTTTCACTTCTGATTTGTGTACGGCGTCACTTGCGATCCCCGCGCCTTCCGCGCCGGCGTGACGCCGCAACAAGGGCCACGCCCGCCACGGCAAAGGCCGCCGCCAGAGCAAGCGGAGCGGTGTCGCCGGTCTTCGGCAGCCCAAGCAAACCACCGATCGTGCGGCCGCCATTCGTGCTGCCGCCAGTCGTGCCGGGCACGCCGTCGTTCAGCACGGACACGGTCGCAAGCGACGTGTCCTCCGCAACGCCGTCCGCGCGCAGCGGGTTCTGTGCGCTCACGGTCAGCACGGGGTGTGCGCTGGTAACCTGATCCACGTCGAGGCCCGTCACCTTCAGCACCAGCCTTCGCATACCCGAGAAGGGCGTGTGCCCCTTGGGAGCGGACACCTCCTCTACCGCAAACGTCCCGCCGTCCACGCCGGAGGCCGTGACCGTGCCGTCGCTTCCCGTCGTGACGGTCGCGTCGTCCATGGTCCACGTGCCGTCCTGGGTCAGGTGCCGTCCGCGGTCATCCATCACGCGCAGCACCGCGCCGGAAAGCGCCCTGCCGCTCGCGGAGTCGCGCTTCACTAGCCGAACGTCCCAGCAGTACGCGATGGCACGCGCCTCCGTGGTCTCGCCCTCCCCCTCCGCATGCGGGGAGCTCGGGTAGTGCAGGGTCGTGACGTTCAGGTTGCCGCCCGCCGCGCCGTGCCCGGCGTCGGAGTCCAGCGGCGCGTCGTACGTCACGAACACGGAAAGCCCACCGTCCGCGCTCACGCCGTGCCTCGCCGCAGAGCCCAGCACGTCTGTCACCCTCACGTCCAGCGTGGCCGCGCCGTCGGCAGCCGCGACGTAGTCGCAGGCGAACTCGCCCGCGTCCAGCCTCGCCCAACCGCTTGCGGCGCCAGGCTCCGCGCCCTTGCGCCACGCCTCGGCGCCCGACGACGCAACATAGACGCGCACGTCCTCCGGCTTGCTGATGCCTGCGGCCAGAGTGTCGTGAAACGTCACGTGGTAGCTGTCGTACGCCAACGCGATGGCCGGCACGTGCGCCTCCAGGCGCCAGTCGAGCGCGTCTCCCACCGTGGCGTCCGCCACCTTGCCCCAGACGTCGTCCGAGTCCTCAAGCACGCTCTTCTCGACGGTGGGAACCGCGGCCTTCGTGGTGGCGGTCGCCTTGCCGCCGCCCACCGCCACCAGGATCGCGGCGGAGGCGGCCTGGCCGGCGCCCACAGCTTCGGGGTCACCCATCACCAGCCAGTAGCCCGCGGCAAGCCTCGCGCTCTTGCCCGCCGTGACGGGGCTAAAGTCCGCGCCGGCAGCGGCAAGCCTGGCCGCCACGACGGCCGGCACGCTTCCCGCGGAGGGCACCGCGCCGGCGTCGCCCGTCACGTGGTCGTGCAGCCAGTCGGCCGCGTCCTGGGCGGTGGCTCCGGCATAGGACGCGTCCGCGGACGCAATGGCGCCCTCGACGGCCGCCTTCGCGTCGGCGCTCGCCCACGCGACGTTCGAGACCACCTTGCCGTCTGCCCCGTCACTCACGTCCGCGTCAAACAGCTGGTACGCCCTCAGCGCCGTCGACGCGCCGTCCGTCGCGCTCACCTCGAGGCTTCCGGTCTGCCCTGCCGCAAGCGCCCGTCCGGGCGCCGCGAGCGAGAAGGTCGCGGCCACCAGGGCAGCCAGCATGACCACGGCCGCACGAGTCATCCTCCTAGTCACGGCCATCGCCCCCCTTCCCGGCGGCCACCCTGCGAACGTGCAGGTATCCGGCCGCAAGCGCAAGCAGCGTCGCGCCTATCGCATACGTGGCGCCCACGCCGCCCTCGCCGGTGAGCGGCAGCGTGATGGTTCGCAGCGTGTTCGTGAACGTGACCTCGGCGGTCTTGTTGTGCTCGATGGCGCCGGTCGCGTTCTTAAAGCTGGACTCGTAGCCGGACGCCACCTCCTCGGTCACGGTGTAGCCCGTGCCCTCGGGCAGGTCCGTGGCGGTCGCACTTTCGTCCTTGCCCAGCTGCACCGTGGCGACGCCGTCCTTGAAGGTGAGGTCGCCATACGTGCCGTTGATCTTCTCGCCCGCGCCCGTGAGCTTCACCGTGAAGGTGAACTTGCGGCTGGGGTCGTGCTTCTCGCCGTTGACGCGCTTCGTAATCTTGAGCGAGCCCGTGCGGAGCTTGTTCGTGACCGTCGCGCTCGCGCCGTCATGGTCGAGTGTGCCGGACTCGCTCCCATACGAAACGTCGTAGCCATCGTGCTCACCCTCGGCCACTGTGTATTTGTAGCCGGACGGGACGCCCGCGACCGTGATGCGCTGACCGTGTGCGAGCTTGACCGTTGCGGTGCCGTCCTCGAACTTGAGCGTGCCGCTCGCAGGCGCCTGCACGCCGGTCGCGTCGCTTGCGACGGAGCCCGTGTACTTGTAGCTTCCGGAGGCCGCTTTGCCGTCCGCCTCCTTCAGCGTGATGGTGACGGGGAACTTCTTGTCCTTGTCTGCGGCTTTCCCCACGACCGTCTTCTGCACCGTCAGGCCATACAGCCTGGTGTTCGTGAACGTCGCAGTTGAGGTCTTGTCAGTCTCGATGGTCCCGGTGTCGCCTTCCTTGGCAGCGGCATAGTTGTCATACGCCTCTTCCGTCACGTCGTACGTGGTGTCGTTGGGAAGGTGGAGCGCGGTCTTTGTCGCGCCATCCGCGAGCGAGAAGGTCGCCACGCCGTCGTTGAATGTCATGTCGCCGTACGTGCCGTTGAGCTTCGCGCCAGCGCCCGTGAGCGTCACGGTGAACTCGAAGCTCGCGGAGGGGTTCTTCTCGCCCTTGACCGTCTTCTTGACCTCGAGCGTGCCCTCCTTCGCGCGCCTCGCGGTTGTCGACGCAGAGACGTTCGTCGTGTCGATGACCGCGCCGATCATGTGCTGGAACTTCTTGCCGTCGGACGCCGTGCCGTTCTCGGGGTTCGGCGTGTATTGACGGTACTCCTCCAGCCACGTGAGGGTCGCCTTTGCCGTGACCATGACGTCCTTTGTGGGATACGCGTCGGCCACAAGGTAGAACTCCGTACCCGCCGTCACGACGGACGCGGGTGTGCCGTTCGCCGTCTGCGCGGAGATGCCGGCAGGCACGGTGATCGCATAGCGGCCGTTGAAGTTTGCCCCCTCGCTCACCACGAGGGCCCCGGTCTTCCACTTGTCGGTCTGCGGGTCGTACGCAAACCCGACGTCGCCGGATATGCTGACGACGCCGGCATCGGGCTCGGCGCGCAGGACCTGGTCCGCCGTCGCATAGTTCAGGAGCTTGAGCGCAAGTCTTTTGCCCAGCACATCAGAACTGTCGCTCTTGAGGTTATTGTTCTCGATGCCATAGTCGCCAAGCACCGCCCACACGGCATACTGTGTCGCATCGTATGCCTGCTTTTCCGTTACGTAGTACTCGCCTGAGTGCTCTGAGTCATACATCCCGAGCGGGGTTGTTTGGTATGTGTCGGCCCACGCGAGACACAGGGCGGCCTGGTAGAACGAAAGGGATCTGATGTCATTCGACGTATGGCCTGACGGAGTTTTTCTACCCGTGCGGTAATAGTCGAATTCGTCCTGTATGAACGTGATTAGCCTGTTGATGTTCACGGTGTTGTTGTTCGTATAGTCGCTGTACGAGAAGACCGCGTCTCCAAGGCTGCTGGCGAAATCGGACCGCAGCCATGCGGGCGGGTCCAACAGAGCATTGAACTCCTCCACCGAGATGCCCTTTGCCTGGGACACGACTTCATACATGTTGAGACCGTTGTACGGATAGCCCGCATAGAGAATGGCCAGCAGTTTGTTCATGCAGGCCTCGTACTCCGCCTCTGACTTGAACTTGTCTTTCGTGAGGTAGCCCTGGTAGTAGTCAGGCGCCGTAAAGGAGCCCGTATCGTGCGGCCAGTGGGACAGGTTGTTCATGCAATAAAGGATGATTCGCCTTGAAGTGTCATCATTCGGCACGCTATATGTCCAGTGGATATCGGTTTTGGGGTCGTATTGGATGCGCTCCAGCAGGACGCCAGCCGCGGGATCCGTCGCAGCAAGGTCCGTCAGCAGCGCGCCCGCACCCGCAGAGGAGGCTGCGTCACCCTGGCCATCGGATGCGTCCCCGTCTGAGGAGGAGCTGTCTTCCTGGCCTTGGGCGTCGGCAACGGCCGCCTCGTCCTTCTCGCCCGCGGCATCCCCCGCGGCACCCGTCGCCGGGCCGTCCGTGCCGAGCGCTTCGCCGGCCTCAGACTGGGCCGCGACGTCCGCA
This sequence comes from Parafannyhessea sp. LCP19S3_B1, assembly GCF_052121955.1. Lineage (NCBI taxonomy): Bacteria > Bacillati > Actinomycetota > Coriobacteriia > Coriobacteriales > Atopobiaceae > Parafannyhessea > Parafannyhessea sp. LCP19S3_B1. Next base: position 121,685 of record NZ_JBQKDH010000008.1, read on the forward strand.
CCGGAGGTCTCGAGCGCCGCTGCCGGCACGATGCGCGCCGCAACCAGAACGAGCGCCACTGCCGCGATGGCCAGCACTGCCAGGAGCCTTCTTCTGCTTCGCTTCATCTCACGCCCCGTCACCTAATTGACACTTAACAAGAATCATTTTTGTTTTGTACTTTACAGGAGGTGGTTGGTGACTTTCGAGCTCGCTTTTCAGACGCGAAACATTCAGCTTTTACATCGTTTGCTTCAAATTGCCACAAATGTGCATAGAATTTGCGAACGTAGGCTAAACGTGTGCGTATGTATCGGTTATTTTGCGTTTGGTCATCTTTTTTGTCTTTCTGTAACACTCTTTGCTTTGCACAGGGCATCCATAAAGCTGATATTTGCGCACCGACAGCTCTTTTTGGCACACCAAGGACTGAGTCAGCACAGCGCGACGATTCGCCCTTCTCGCTTTAGAGAATCAATGTGTGAACCACTTTCTGACAGATTGCACTTCTGTCAGAAAGTGGCGGCGCAAGTGGGACAAAACGTGGGAAAAGGGCCTCCCGGGGCGTCACTATCTGACAGATCGCACTTCTGTCAGATAGTGGGAATCACCGGCAGGGGCGACCCGGGCGGCGTCGCCACCCTCGTGAAAAACCGCGGGACATCGCAGGCGACGGCAAGCCCGGCGGCGCAACCCCCGCGGCACCGTGCTACAGTAGTGGGCAAGAACGCGCTGTTACTGACGGATAATCGTGGGCTACCACGGGGAAGCAGCGTGAGACAAAACCGCCGACCGTCTGGGCAAGCGCATTCCGAAAGGGGTGCCTTGCCCTTGTGCGTTTTGGGGCTGGCTCCCTTGGACTGCGCCAAGAGAAAGGGAGACCATGCAGGACCTGCTCGAGCTTTTGCGCAACAACCCCTACCCCGGCCGCGGCATCGTCGTGGGCAAGGGCCGCGTCTACTACTGGATCATGGGGCGCAGCTCCAACAGCCGCAACCGCGTCTTCACCAAGACCGACGACGGCATCATGACCGAGGCGCACGACCCCTCGAAGCTCGAGGACCCCAGCCTCATCATCTACCACCCCGTGCGCACCATGGGCGACGCGCTGGTGGTCACCAACGGCGACCAGACGGACACCATAGTGGAGAAGAACAGCTTCCGCGACGGATGCATGGCGCGCAAGTTCGAGCCGGACGGTCCCAACTTCACCCCGCGCATCAGCTGCATCGTGAACGCGAACGGCAGCTTCGAGCTGTCCATCCTGAAGGCGGAGGACCACGGCAGCGCAGACGGCGGCCGCTGCGTGCGCGAGTTCTTCTCGTACGAGGGCGCCGACGAGGGCCGCGGCTACTTCATCAGCACGTACCAGGGCGACGGCAATCCGCTGCCCAGCTTTGCCGGCGAGCCCGTCGAGGTGACCATGCCAGAGCCGGACGAGGTCTGGGCCGCGTTGAACGCGGACAACAAGGTGAGCCTGTACACAAACGTGGGCGGCGACGTCCGCCTGTTCAACAAGAACCTAGGCGACTAGCCCCCGCACGCAAGGCCCGCACCGCGCCCGGCCGGACGCACCCGCGCCTGCCGGCGCACAACCCCACAACGAGAGGAACACCATGAACGAGCTGCAGCTCAAGTACGGCATGAACCCCAACCAGAAGCCCGCGCGCATCTTCATGAAGGACGGCTCGGACCTGCCCGTCAAGGTGCTGCAGGGCCGCCCCGGCTACATCAACTTCCTGGACGCGCTCAACTCTTGGCAGCTGGTGCGCGAGCTCTCGCGCGAGACCGGCATGCCGGCCGCCGCGTCGTTCAAGCACGTGAGCCCCGCCGGCGCCGCCGTGGGCAAGCCGCTTTCCGAGACCGACAAGAAGATCTACTTCGTGGACGACGAGGGCGAGCTCTCGCCCATCGCGTGCGCGTACATCCGCGCACGCGGCGCGGACCGCATGAGCTCGTACGGCGACTGGGCGGCGCTTTCCGAGCCGTGCGACGCCCGCACGGCGCGCTACATCAAGCACGAGGTGTCCGACGGCATCATCGCGCCGGGCTACAGCCCCGAGGCGCTCGAGATCCTTGCCCAGAAGAAGAAGGGCACCTACAACGTGGTCCAGATCGACCCCACCTACGAGTGCGCCCCCACCGAGACGAAGGACGTCTTCGGCATCACCTTCGAGCAGGGCCACAACTTCTTCCACATCAACAAGGACCTGCTCACGGACGTCGTCACCAAGAACAGGGACATCCCCGAGGACGCGAAGATCGACATGATCGTGAGCCTCATCACCCTTAAGTACACGCAGTCCAACTCCGTGTGCTACGTGAAGGACGGCCAGGCCATCGGCGTGGGCGCCGGCCAGCAGAGCCGCGTCCACTGCACGCGCCTTGCCGGCAACAAGGCAGACACCTGGTACCTGCGCCAGCACCCCAAGGTCCTGGGCCTCAAGTTTGTGGACGGCATCCGCCGCGCCAACCGCGATAACGCGATCGACGTCTACATAAGCGACGAGCACGACGACGTCCTGGCCGAGGGCGAGTGGCAGAAGTGGTTTGCCAAGAAGCCGGAGGTCCTGACCCGCGAGGAGAAGGCCGCCTGGATCGCCACGCAGACCGGCGTGACCCTGGGCTCCGACGCGTTCTTCCCGTTTGGCGACAACGTGGAGCGCGCGCACAAGTCCGGCGTCAGCTACATCGCGGAGCCCGGTGGCTCCATCCGCGACGACAACGTGATCGAGACGGCCGACAAGTACGGCATGGCCATGTGCTTCACCCACATGAGGCTGTTCCACCACTAGGCGACGCCACGGGCGAGAAGGGCGCGTCCTTCTCGCCCGCGTGCGCTTCTTGCCCGCGTGCGTCGCGCGTCCGCAGTGTAGAATGTCTGGTCAGACAGGCGTGGCCGCCCGCGCGGCCGGCCACGGGCAACGCACGGCGAAGGCGAGAAGAGCGTGGAAGAGCGTATCGACATCTACGACGAGGACGGAAGGCCCACCGGCCGCACCATGGCGCGCAAGGGGTCGTTCCTGCACGAGGGCGAGTACATGCTGTACGTGCTCGCCATCATCGAGAACGCGTCCGGTCGCTACCTCATCACGCAGCGTGCGCGCGACAAGCGCTGGGCGGCCGGCTGGTGGGAGGTCACCGGCGGCGGCGTGATGGCCGGCGAGGCATCGGCCGCGGCCGTCGTGCGCGAGGTGCGCGAGGAGACGGGACTCGACGTTTCCGCGGAGCCGCTCGCGCCCGTGTGGCGCTACCGCAACGTGGACCTCACGCGCGGCGACAACTACATCGTGGACATCTACCACTTCCACCTGGACTTTGACGAGGGGGACGTACGCCTGCAGCAGCGCGAGGCCATAGGTTGCCGCCTGGCCACCCGCGCCGAGGTGGACGAGCTTGCGCGCCAGGGCGTGTTCCTGCACTACGAGCGCCTGCGCCAGGCGCTTTCGGCCGAGGCCCACGGCGCCCCCGCGCCCGCCCCGCTTGGCGCACCGGCCACCGCGCCCGCCGCGCCCGAGGACCGCTCCTAGGGGGCCGCATGGACATCTGCAGCTACGTGGCATGGTTTGGCCTGTTCAGCGTCCTGGGCTGGGTGTACGAGTGCACCTACTGCGCCATCCGCACCAAGCGCTGGGACAACCGCGGGTTCCTCTTTGGGCCGGTGTGCCCCATCTACGGCTTTGGCGTTTCGGCGCTTCTCATCGTGGCGCAGGCCCTTGGCTCCTCTGGCGTGACGAGCTCCAACGTGCCGTGGTGGCAGGTGTTCCTATGTGCCACCGTCGGCAGCGCCGTGCTGGAGTACACCACCTCCTACGTGCTGGAGAAGTGCTTCCACGCGCGCTGGTGGGACTACTCCAACGTTCCGCTCAACCTCAACGGCCGCATTTGTCTGCCGTTCGCGCTCTGCTTCGGCGCTGTGGGCACGCTGCTGTACTACTTCGTGTGCCCGCTGCTGGGAGGCGCCTCGGTCTCGCTGCCACTTACGGCCTGGGAGGTCCTCGCTCTTCTCACCGTGGGCCTCATGAGCGCGGACCTCGCGCTGACGCTCTCTGCCCTCACGGACGTGACGCAGCGCGTGGAGCGCAGCCGCGCGGACTTCGACGCCGTGATGGAGACGGCCGTGGACGACCTTGCCTCTGGCCGCCGCCCGCTGGGCGCCGATCTGGAGGCGGCCGCGCACCGCACCGCGGAGGAAATGTCGCTGGTGCAGCGCCGCACGCTCAAGAGCATCCGCAGCTACACCAACGAGCGCCGCGAGGAGGGGGCCGCGCGCCTGCGCCGTGCCGTCGCGCGCGTCGAGAGCGAGCGCCGCGCCCGCAGGCACGCGGGCAACGCGGACGGCGCAGTCAACACGCCTACCCACGGCGACAGGTAGGCTCGCCATGTGCCACAGGATGTCCCCGCTGCTTTTGCGCGAGCTGCAGGAGGGACTCAAGTACATGCAGGTCACAGGCCGCGCGCACGTACCGCGGCGCGACCCCTCCATCGTGGTGCCGGACGCGTACCCCGGCTCGCAGGTTCCGCTCTTCGTCCCCAGCGACGACGGGTCTCTTTCTGCCGCACAGCTGACGTGGGGCTTTCCCTCCCCCGCACAAGGCGGACGCACGGTGTTCAACACCCGGATAGAGACGGCGCTACGTCAGGCGACGGACGGACGTGGCATGTGGGCGGAGCCCATCGAGCACGGACGCTGCATCGTGCCCGTTCGCGCGTTCTTTGAGTGGTGGACCCAGCCAGGTGCCCCGCGTACCAGCGCGGATGGCGACGCTCCGGGCAGGCGCGGCCGCCGCCCGCAGGTGGCGTTCCGGCTGGCCGGGCATCGCATCTTCCTCATCGCGTGCGTGCGGCAGGGCGAGCGCTTCTCCGTGGTCACGACGGAGCCAAACGCAAGCGTCGCGTCCGTGCACAACCGCATGCCACTCGTGCTGGGGCCTGGCGAGTCGAGCGTCTGGCTGGGCGGCGATTGGCCGAGCCTTGCCGACCGTAGCGCCATCCGGCTCGATCGCGAGCCGTGCGAATAGCTTCGGACGGGGAGTCGGAGCGATTGACCAGCAAGTGAGATGCGACCGGTCGCATTCCCCAGCTGCTCGCAAAGAAATCGCGCGAGGGTTTTCCGCCCATGGGATGACGAGGCAGAGAACACGGCCAACAGCATAGGTTCCCACATGTGCCGGGGCGCCCGGCGCCGGTACACTCCTGGGCCGAGTTTGCAGGGGCGGCGTAAACTCGGGCCCCACGAGTACGGGCGGCGCCCGGAGCCGGTACACTTCTACCGCGAGTTTGCAGCGGGTCCGTAAACTCGGGCCTCACGAGTACGAGTGGCGCCCAGAGCCGGTACACACCTGTGCCGAGTTTGCACGGTTGCACGAAACTCGGGCCAGACGAGTACCGGAAGGTGCCCCCGCGGTACACGCCTGGCCCGAGTTCGCGGGAGGCCTGCAAACTCGGGCCTCATGTGTACGGGGGGCACGCCCCGCCGGTACACGTGTGGCAGAAACGCACGGGATCCCGCAAACTCGCGGCCGACGTGTGCCATAAGAAATCAAACCATGGCAGGAACTCGCCCATGTGTACCGGAAAATGCAAACTCGGGCCAGACGTGTACCATGAGGAATTAGTCTAATCCCACATAACATGAGGTAGATGAGCTGCGCGATCAAAGTCTTAACGAACGACCCGGTACACGTCTGACAGTTCCTGACATGGTTCAACAAATGATGGCACTCGTCTGACCCGAGTTTGCGAATTCTCGTCAAAAGCGCGCCCATGTGTACCGGCCCGGTACACGTCTGCCGCGAGCTTGCACGCTCCCAGGAAACTCGGCCGCGACGTGTACGGGCGTGTCGACTCGGGGCTCACGTGCACCGACGGCCGCCGCCCGCGCCGCCGGCAGCACCAGCACCGACGCCGCGCCGCACGCCGGCGCCCGCCCCTACAGGTCAAGCCGCGTGTTCACCAGCCGGCCGTCGCCGTCCTTGCCCACGCGGATCACAAAGTCAAAGCGGTCGCAGTCCACGCAGTACGGAAAGTCCGCCGCGGGGTACTGGGGCTGCTCGGGGTCGAAGAACTTCGCGCCCGCGCCGTCGCGCAGCGCCGCGGCCTTCGCCGCGACATCGAAGCCGTCGCCCTGCCCCTTCAGCAGCTCCTCTATGTAGCGTGCGCACAGCACGTCCTCGTCCGCGCTCGTGACGCCAGCCGTCCCCATCGCCACGATGGAGACCTCGCGCGGGTCGCGGCGCCCGATGTACGTGGCGACGGCGCGCGCGTTCGCAAGGCTCCCCGTCACGATCTCGTCCGCACCCGTCGCGTTCACGATGCCCTGCGTGCCGGCGCTCGTGGTGTGGATGCACGTCCTGCCCGTCAGGTCCACGCCCGCCACCTGCGATGGAGAGTTGCCAAAGTCGAATCCCTCCACCTGCCAGCCGCCGCGCTCGCCAAAGCACAGCCAGTCGGGGTGCGCCGCCTTCAGGGCGCGCGCCTCTTCCACGGACCCGATGGGATAGATCTTCTTAGCACCCTGCGCAAACAGGTAGCACTCCAGCGTGAACGCGCGGAACACGTCGATCACCACCGTGAGCCCCCGCGCCTTACGCGCGCCGTCCACAAGCTCCAGAACCCTCACGTCCATTGCGGCCACCTCCATGCCATTGCCACAGCGTACTGTAGCGCAACCGCGCCGGGTGCGCTACGCCGCAAGCACCAGGCTCAGCGCGATGAGCGACTGCCCCGCGTAGTACGTGCCCAAGCTCGTCGCGCGCAGGCGAGGGCTGTCCAGGCCGCCAAACGTGTTCACGGCCAGCATCACGTCGGAGGCGAGAAACGCCGCCGTCCCCACGGCAAGCGCCAGCCACGATGCGGCGGTACCCGGCCACGCAGCCGCGCCCACCGCGGCCGTCGCCCCACCAGGGACGCCGGCGACCGCCCCCGCCGCGGTAAAGCCCACCACGGCGGACGTCACCGCAAGGTATGCGCCGCCCGCCGCAAGCTCCGCCGCGCTCTGCACGCGGATCCTTGGCAGCACGGCCGCGTCCACCGCAAACGCAAGAGCCACGGAGGCCGCCGCGCCCCACGTGCGGCAGCCGCACGCCGGCACCACGGCCGCCAGGTATGCAAGGTGGCCGAGCAAGAACGTCACCGCGCCCACGTTGAACAGCAGCCTCTTGCGCGACGGCAGCACAAAGCGCAGCGCATGCAGCACGTCGCCCACCGCGCCCAGCGCAAGCCCCAGGCACATGGACGCGGCCGGCGCCACGCGCGCCGCATCGCGGCCGGCGAGCGCGAGCTCGGCCCTCAGTCCCAGGCCGCCCACCAGCACAAACGCCAGCGCCGCACAGCCCTTAAGCACCGCGGCGCGCCCATACGCGCCCGCACGGTCCGCCCGCACAAACAGCGCCTGAAGCACGGCACCGGTCGCCACCAGGGCAAAAGCCAGCAAGATCGTCACGTCATCCCCCAAAAACGGCCGTCGCCCCGGCGAGAAGAACGGCCTCCGCCATCGGCGCCCGCTCGACACCGGGACGGCACCCTAAAGGACGGGGCTGCACCCTATCGGTAGTCCACCAGGTCTTCCAGGGGCTTCCGCTTCCAGTGCAGGTGCGCCGGGTGCGCCTCCGCCGCGGGATAGCCCACGTCCAGCGCAAGCACCACGCGCTCCGACTTCGGCAGTCCCAGCATCGCGGCGACGCGCGCGTTTGGCAGGTAGTTGCACCAGCACGTACCCAGCCCCAGCTCCGTCGCCTGCAGCATGGCGTACGTCGCCGCTATGCTCACGTCCTGCTGACCAGAGTGGATGCCCTCCTCCAGGGGGTTCTTCCAGTCCTCGTCCACGTCGTAGGTGAAGACCAGCACCACGGGCGCGCCAAAGCGCATGGTCGTCAGCTCGTCAAACGCGGCAAGCGCCTCCGGGCTCCGCAGCGCGTGCACGCGCCACGGCTGCAGGTTCTTCGCGGTGGGCGCCACGCGCGCCGCCTCCAGAACCTGGTCGAGCTTGCCCTGCTCCACCGGTCGCTCCGAGTACTTCCTTATGCTGCAGCGCCGAAGCGCCAGATCCGCAAACGCCATGCCCTTCTCCCCTATTCCTCGCTCATCTGCAGCAGGTACACGTCCTCGCGCAGCTCGCCCGCCACGTGCCGGGACACCTGCCCCTCCGCCTGAAGGCGTGCTATCACGTCCAGCTCTATCCTCAGCGCCGTCGCGTCCACGTCGCGGGCGTACTCGCGGGCCTTCGCAAGGTGCTCGCCAAAGCGCGGCGCAAACTCGTGCGTAAGCAGATTGTACGGCAGCGCGTACGCCTCGTCGGAGTCCACGGGCACGTCGCGACCGTAGTTGAGCCAGCTCCACAGCGAGCGCAGCAGCTGCTCGTGCGTGTCCCTGCGAATGCGCGCCGCCTTTGCCTGCGCCGCGTCGCCCGTGGCAATCACCTCGTCAAAGTAGTCCAGGCTCGCGTACTCCAGCTCAATCGCATAGATGCAGGCCTGGCCAAACACGCGCGCGAACTCCTCGTCGTCCGGACGCCCGTCCGGACGCGCCACGTGCGCGGATCGCCGCACGAGCGTCGCCGCGGCCGCGCCCAGCGCGTGCCCACGCGGCACCACGCCCTCCATGCGCCCCTGGTAGCCAACCAGGTGCCGCACGAAGCGCAGCCAGCGTACGTGCTCCTTCCAGTCCTGCTCTGAGCGCGTCCGCACGTGGCGCGCGTGCAGCCGGTTGAGCGTCTGCGCCTGCCGGCGAAACTCCTCGCGCTCCACGGCGCGGTTCGCGTCCGCCACGTCCGCGTCTTCCAGCCGCTCCGTCGCCATGCGCATCTGGTAGCGGTCGAGCACGAAGCGCACGGCCGGTGCGTGGTCGGCGTCCGGCTCCTCCTCCAGCATGCGCGCGAGCTCCGCCGCGGTCCCCTCAAGCACAGCCATGGTGGCGCGCCTGCGCTCCCGCCCAAGCGAGCCGTCGTCCGCCGGCTGCGGGGCCAGGCGCGGCAGCGCGGCGTCCGCGGCCAGAAGCGTCACAAGGATCACGCCGGCCGCAAGCGTCACCAGAAGGTCGCGTCCCACAAACGGCGCGCCGCCCTCCACGGTCGCAGGCAGCGTCATCGCAATGGAGAGCGTCACGGCGCCCTTCGCGCCCGCGACGGTCGTCACCAGCGCGTCGTGCAGCGCGGACCCGCTGCGGCCGCACAGGCTTTCGCCGCGCCTGCGGTGCGCAACCTCAAGCGCGTACACCCATAGCAGGCGGCACAGCACGCTCGTGGCCGCGACGGCCAGGATCACGCCCAGCACCTGCGCGGGAACAAGCCCGTCCGCAAGGCCCGGCGCCGCCACGTGCGGCAGCTGCATGCCCAGCAGCACGAAGACGGTGCCGTTTATAAGGAACGACACGACGGACCACAGCGAGCCGGACACCAGCGACCTGCGCGCCTCGAACGTGGAGTGAAAGCGCGGACGCGACGCAGCCATAACGATGCCGGCGGCCACCACTGCCAGTATCCCGCTCACGTGCAGCGCCTCCGCCACCAGGTACACCAGAAACGGCGCCAGCAGCTCGTACAGCGCGTGCGACGTCACGTCCTCCAGGCCAAGGTCCTCCAGCAGCCTGATGACGGCAGAGAGCGCCACCCCAAGCAGCGCGCCCGCCGCGATGCCGCCCGCAAACAGCACCAGAAACGTCCCGGCGGCGCTCGCGAGCGAGAAGGACCCGGTCACCGCGGCCGCGACGGCAAACTGGAACGCGACGACGCCGGACGCGTCGTTTATGAGCGACTCGCCCGAGAGGAGCGTCGTCTGCCGGTCGCTCAGGTTCACGGAAGACTTCAGCGCCGTCACCGCAGCGGCGTCCGTGGGGCCCAGGGCCCCGCCCAGGGCGAACGCCGCGGCAAGCGGGATGCTCGGCACCAGCCAGTGCAGCACGTAACCCACCGCGAGCACGCTCGCCACCACCAGCCCCACCGCGAGCGACAGTATGTCGCCGCGGCTCTGCCACAGGCGGCGCGGGTCCACCTCGCGGGTCTCGTTAAACAGCAACGGCGCTATGAACAGCACCAGGAAGAGCTCGGACTCCACCCGCGCCTCGCGCACGCCGGGCACCAGCACGGACGCGGCCAGGCTCAAGATCACCTGCAGCACGGGAAGCGAGACCTTCTCCACCACGTGGTCCAGGACCGAGGACAGCCCCACGCACGCAAGCACCACCAATATGAACTCGAACTGCTCCAAGGGACCTCCCACGCGTTTTGTCGGCATGCCGGAAGAAGGACGGCCCGCCGCCCTGCCGTTGAGGAAACTATATACGAGGCGGGCCGGCGCCCACGCGCGCGGCGCAGGTGGTTACGTGTATTGAACGTGAAACCACCATGCGAGGCCGCCCTTTTGGGTACGAACCCCTAGACTGCAACCGACAACAAACCGCCCGGCGCCGCCGGGCCCAAGCGAGGAGGGCACATGCCCCAGTCCAAACCCGTCAAGATCGTGATGCTCACCGGCTACCTGGGCGCCGGCAAGACCACCATGCTCAACAACATCCTGGCAAACGACCAGGGCATCCGCGCCGCCGTGATCGTGAACGACATCGGCGAGGTCAACGTGGACGCGAGCCTCATCAAGGAGGGCGGCCTCAACCAGACCGACAGCCTCATCCCGCTCACGAACGGCTGCATCTGCTGCACGCTTTCCGACGACCTCGCGAAGCAGCTGGGCGGCATCGCGGCCTCCGGCGACTTCGACTACATCATCATCGAGGCGTCCGGAATCTGCGAGCCCATCCCCATCGCCTACACCATCAGCGCGTTCTGCGACCAGTCCAAGTACGAGGGCAACGCCCCGCTCGACCTGGACAACATCGTGGCCGTCGTCGACTGCGCGCGCATGTACGACGAGTTCAACGGCGGCAAGGACCTGCTCGAGGACGACATCGACGAGGACGACATCGAGTCGCTGCTCATCCAGCAGATCGAGTTCTGCTCCACGCTGGTCCTCAACAAGACCGACCTCGTGAACCCCGACCAGATCGCGGAGCTCAAGGCCATCGTCCGCAGCCTGCAGAAGGACGCCGTCATCGTCGAGGCGGAAAACGGCGAGGTCCCCATGGACCAGATCCTCAACACCGGCCGCTTCAGCTTCGAGCGCGCCTACGGCTCGGCCGCGTGGATCGACGCGATGGAGCACCCGGAGGAGCACGAGGACCCGGAGGTCCTGGAGTACGACATCGAGACGTTCGTGTACCACCGCCGCAAGCCGTTTGACGTGGACAAGTTCAACGAGCTGCTGCAGAACTTCCCGGACGAGATCATCCGCACGAAGGGCACGTTCTGGGCGCAGCAGAACCCCGACATGTGCTACGTGTTCGAGCAGGCCGGCCACCAGGTTCGCCTGAACGAGAGCGGCCTCTGGGTCGCCACGGCCCCGGAGGAGGAGTTCAAGCGCATCATCGCTGAAAGCCCGGAGATTATGGACGGCTGGGACCCCGAGGTGGGCGACCGCGAGAACAAGCTCTGCATCATCGGCCGCCACATGGACAAGGACGACATCGTCGCAAAGCTGGACGCGTGCCTGACGGACTACGTCCCGGAGGACGACGACTACCCCGAGGACGGAGAGTAGCGTGGGCGCCCTCGACACCATGTACCGGCGCGCGAGCGTCAGGCGCTTCACGGGCGAGAAGGTCACGTCGTTCGAGGCGGAGGCTCTTCTCCACGCCGCGATGGCGGCGCCCTCGGCAGGCAACCAGCAGCCGTGGGAGTTCTACCTCGTATCAAGCGAGGACGTCCGCGCGTCCCTTGCGCAGGCCTCTCCGTACGCCGCACCCGCAGCCGGCGCGCCACTCGTGATCGTGCCGTGCTTCAGGCAGAACGTGCGCTTCCCAGAGTGCGCGCCGCTCGACATGGCCGCCGCGGTGCAGAACCTGCTGCTCGAGGCCGTCGACCTGGGGCTTGGCGCCGTGTGGATGGGCGTCCACCCCGTGCGCGAGCGCGAGGAGAAGGTCGCTGCCGCGCTTGATCTGCCGCAGGACCTCACGCCGTTCTGCATGGTCGCGGTGGGGCATCCGGACGGCACGGTCACACCCCACTGCGCGGAGCGCTACGACGAGAAGCGCATACACGCCGTGTAGGAGGTCCCTCCCACCCCCGAGCGGGCACCGCCCTCACGATCCCCAACCTCAAAGGCCATCCCACGGCTGCGATCCGCGTGGGATGGCCTTCTCTTTTGCATCGTTGCGAAGTCCACGAGGCTTCTTTGGCGCGACCTACAGCTGAGCCGGCACCAGAACGTCGTAGCGCACGGCCTTTCCCGCAATCTGGTACGCCGGCTTTACCCCGGCCAAGAACGGACCCTTGAGCGGGCGCTTCACGACCACCTTGCGCGGCCGCGCCCCAATGGCCGCCCGGAGCATGGACGCCTCGTCCTTCTCGGGCGTCTGCAGCCGCTGCAGCAGTTGGGCCTTCTTCTTTACGGAGGCGCTCTTACGGCGCTCGGGGAACATGGGGTCAAGCAGCACCACGTCCGGGCGGGCGGAGGCGTCCGCGTCCGCAAGCGCGCGCAACGCCGCCACGCTGTCGCCGCGAACCAGCGTCATGCGCGCCACCACGGGCGAAAGCTCCGGCACGGCGGCCGCGCGCTCCAGGGCGTCCGCAAGCAGCGCGGCGATCACGGCGTCGTGCTCGTACAGCGTCACGTCGAAGCCCGCCGCGGCCAAAAGCAGCGAGTCCTCGCCCATGCCGGCCGTGGCGTCCACGGCGCGCGGGTGGTCGCAGCCTCGCACGCGCGCGGCGCGCACCAGCAGCTCGCGCGACACGTTCGCCGGGCGCAGGCGCCTGAGCTCGCGCGTGAAGTCGCCGCACATGGAAAGGCCGTCTGTTGCCACCAGGGTCAGCGCGCCGTCCACGCGCTCGAGCGCAAGGCCGTCCGGAAGGTCGAGCGCCATCGCTACTCCCCCGCCGGCGCGGCCGCGAGCACCACGCGATACGCCTCTTGGTACGGCACGCCGGCGGCCTCCGCAAGCGCCACGACGGAGTCGTGCTCCGGGTAGGCGCGCTCCGCGCCCGAGGGCAGCGTCACGACCTTGACGCGCGCCGTCCCCAGCGGCGTCTGCACCTCTGCCATGCGACGCGGCAGGGCCGTGCGCTCCACCGGGTGCCGGCGCACGCCGATGGTGGTGGTCTGCTCAAACAGGATGCGCTCCATCGCGGGCACCAAATCCTGCGTGCACAGCACCTCCACCTGGTACGCCGGGCGGTTCTTCTTCATGTACACGGGCACGTAGTGGGCCTCGCGCGCGCCGGCCGAGAAGAGCATGCCCAGCGCGTTGCCGAGAGCCTCGCCCGTGCAGTCGTCCACCTCGGTCTCGAGCTTCACGAGCACGCCCGCACCCGCCGGCATGCCGCCGGCCGCAGCGGGCGCGGCGTCGCGCGCCTCCAGAAGCATCGCCCGCACCATGCTGCGCGGCTCGTACGCGCGCTTGCCGCAGCCGTAGCCCACGGACCGCACGGCATACGCCGCAGGCAGCGCCCCCGCCGTGCGGGCGGCCGCCGCGATCGCCGCGCCCGTGGGCGTCACGAGCTCGCCCTTTGCGTCGCGCGGCGCGAGCGTCAGGCCGCACGCCGCGGCTATGTTCACCACGGCCGGCACCGGCACGGGCAGCACACCGTGCTGCGTGCGCACGCGGCCGTGCCCCTCTGCCAGCGGCCCCACCACGACGTCTGCCGGCCCCAGCGAGTCCATGCACACGGCCGCGGCCACGACGTCCACGATGGAGTCGACGGCGCCCACCTCGTGAAAGTGGACCTCGCCTTCTGGCACGCCGTGCGCCTTCGCCTCCGCCGCGGCCAGGATGTCGAACGTGCGATGCGCGATGGCGCTCGCGCCCGGCGTCAGGCTGCCGGCGTCCACCACGCGCAGCACGTCCGCGAGCGTGCGGTGCTCGTGGTGGTGCTCGTGGTGGTGCTCGCCGTGCACGTGCCCGCGCTCGTGCGCGCCGTCCAGGTCGCCGTACAGGTACGCCATGTCGTGGTCGTGGTTCTCGTGGGCCGCATCCAGCACCACGTCGAAGTCGCAGCAGTCTATCCCGTTCGCCACCTTGCGCGTCACGCGGATCTTGTAGCCGTCCAGGGGCAGGCTCGCGAGCGCGGAGCGCATGGCCTTCTCGTCCGCGCCAAGGTCAAGCAGGGCGGCGACCACCATGTCGCCGCTTATGCCGCTTTCGCACTCCAGGTACAGGGTCTGCGCGGCAGGCGCCGTGGCGCCGCGCGGCGCGATGGGAGACTTTGGCATCGCTACCTCCCCACGTGGTTGATGAGGCTGGCCTGGTAGCCGGCCCCAAAGCCGTTATCGATGTTCACGACGGACACGCCGCTTGCGCAGGAGTTGAGCATGCTGAGCAGGGCGGAGACGCCGCCGAGCGACGCGCCGTAGCCCACGCTCGTGGGGCACGCGATCACGGGGCACGCCGCAAGGCCGCCCACCACGCTCGCAAGCGCGCCCTCCATGCCGGCGACGGCCACGATCACGGACGCCCGCTGGATGAGGTCCGCCTGGGCGAGCAGGCGGTGGATGCCCGCGACGCCCACGTCGTAGGCGCGGCGCACCTCGCTGCCCAGCATCGTTGCCGTGAGGGCCGCCTCCTCCGCGCAGTAGAGGTCGCTGGTGCCGGCGCACGCCACGAGCACGTAGCCGTGGCCGCTGGGCGCGGGCGGCTCGCCCCACGTGCCCATGCGCGCGACCTCGTGGTAGCGGTAGCCCGTCACCATCCGCAGCCCCTGCGCCATGAGGAGCGCGCGCAGGTCGTCGCTCTTCTGCGGGTCCAGGCGCGTCACGATCACGCGCTTTTGTCCGGAGCGCACGAGCTCGCGCATGATGCCCGCGATCTGCCCCGCCGTCTTGCCGGCGCCGTAGATCACCTCGGACACGCCCTGGCGCACGCCACGGCCCACGTCCGGCTTCGCAAAGCCCAGGTCCCGGAACCCGGGGCCCGCCAGCTGCGCCTCGCCCAGGCGCGCGCACGCGTCGTCCACGGACAGACCGCCCGCCGCCACGGCCGCAAGCAGCGACCTCAGCTCTTCTCGCTCCAAAAAGCCACCTCTTCGTCGATGTCGTCGCGTCCCATGATAGCCCTTGGGGCCCGCGGGCGGCGCCGCGCGGGGGGCGGCATCGGCCGCGGCGGAGGCACTTCTCGCCCGGTGGGAGCCTGCCCGACGGGAGCACGCCCGGCGGGAGCCCCCTAGCGGAAGCTCTTCATATATATGGATGCGATGTCCTCGTCCGTCGTGGGGGCGGGGTCTGCCATGAAGAGCCTGGCCATGGTCTCGCGCGCGGTGCGGGCAAGCAGCAGGGCCTCGTCGTGCGTGCCCGCAAAGCCGTAGTCGCTCATGCGCAGGTCGTCCACGCCGCACGCCACCTGCAGGTCGTGCAGGGCGTCCACAAGCTCCTCCGGGCGCGTGGCGTCCGTGCGGCCCAGGGCGCGCGCCATCGCCACCAGGCGGTCGTCGCACACGTGGCGCTCGGCCCAAAAGCCAAAGTACGCCAGGCTCAGCATGGTGAGGCCGGCGCCGTGCGGGAGCCTTGGGTGGAAGGCGCTCATGGCGTGCTCCATGGAGTGCTGCGAGCAGTTGGACGAGACCACCATGGAGTAGCCGCCCATGGTGTTGGCGTACGCCACGTGCGTGCGCGCCTCGAGGTTTGCGCCGTCGCGCACGGCCGCGGGCAGCCACGCGCCGATGCTCCTGATGGCCTCGAGCTGCACCATCTGGCCAAACAGGTTGGTCTTGGTGCTGATGTAGCCCTCCATGTTGTGGAACAGCGCGTCGAAGCCCTGGTACGCCGTGAACTTGGGCGGCACGCTCAGCATGAGCTCAGGGTCGACGACCGCGATCCGGGCGAAGTTGTCAGGCGCGCCGATGCCGATCTTCTCGTGCGTATCCAGCTTGGACACCACGCCGATGGCGTCGACCTCGGACCCCGTGCCCGCCGTTGTGGTGACGGCGACCCACGGCAGGCAGGGCCGCTCGAGCGGCAGGTGCCGGCCGGTGCTTCCCGTGGCGTAGTCCCACAGGTCGCCGGAGGGCTGCGGTGCAAGGAGCGCCATCACCTTCGCGGCGTCCATCACCGACCCGCCGCCGAGCGCGACCACGAAGTCGACCTGGCACCTGCGGGCGAGCGCCGCGCCCTCCTCCACCACCTCCTTGGTGGGGTTCGCGCCGACGCGGTCGAACAGCACCGTCTTCACGCCGGCCTCCGCGAGCTCGTGCGCCGTTCGGTCGAGGTAGCCGTTCGCGCGCGTGGAGCGGCCGTTGGATATGACGAGCATGGCCGTCTTGCCCGGCATGGCCTGCTCGTGCAGGTGAGCGAGCTGGCCGGGGCCAAACAGGACGCGGGTGGGTGCGTAGAGGCTAAAGCTGTCCAGGGGCATGGCGTCAGGTCCTTCCTTGCGTGTGCGGGGCCGCGCGCGGGCGAGGCGGGGCGCGGGCGCGTCTTTTGCGGCCATTCTAGGCGCGCGTGGTTGCGTAAGGTGACACGCGAGGTTTCGGGCAGCTTGTTGTGGTGTTTCGAGTTGTGACGCGAGGACGGCGCTGCCAAGGCCGCTGGCCACGCGCCTCCGTGGCACACGCGATCGCATATCGCGTTATGCGATGGGCAGCAAAACGCTCCTACCTGCGCAAACGCAAATCGACCCCACGTCGCATAACGCGATATGCGAAATGGGATTGGCCGGAAGTGGGGTCGGCCGGTGCGCCGCCCCGGCACGGCACTAGCGTGGCTCGATGTCGAACGCGGATGCGGGCACCAGGTTCCTGAGCGCGGCGCCCGTGCGCAGCGCGCGCAGGTTGTCGCAGCAGATGGCGCAGATGTTGTCCTCCGTCTGGCGGTGGCGGCCGAACGAGCCGCCGGACACGTGCGGCGTGATGGCGCAGCGGGGCTCCGACCAGAGCGGATGGTCCGCGGGCAGCGGCTCCGGCGACGTGACATCGAGCGCGGCGCCGCGGATGCCCCCGGCCGCGAGCACGCCGGCAAGGGCGTCGCAGTCGACGAAGTTGCCGCGGCCCACGTTCACGAGCACGGCGCCCGGGCGCATCAGGCGCAGGCGACGCCCGTCCAGCCAGCCTGCCGTGGCGTCGTTGTTGGGAAGCGCGCCCACCACCACGTCGGCCCTCGCGAGCTCCCCCTCGGCCGCGTCGAGCGTGACCAGGCGGTCGAAGCCCGGACGCGGGCGCGACGCGTCGCGGCAGACGCCGGTGACCTCGCAGTCGAAGCCGCGCAGGCGCCGCGCGACCCAGCCGCCGATGTTCCCCGCGCCAAACACGAGGACGCGGGCGCCGTCGAGCGAGCCGACGGGCCCAAGGTCGCGCCAGCGGTGCAGGCGCTGCTCGTCGCGGTACGCCGGCAGGTTCTGCATGAGGCCAAGCACCTGCGCCACGACGTACTGCGATATGAGCTGGCCAAAGCCGCCGACGGCACAGCACAGGCTCACGCCGGCCGGAAAGGCGACGTCGCTCCTGGTGTACTTGTCCGTCCCGGCCCACGTCATCTGCACCAGGCGCAGGCGCGAGCCGGCGTCCGCCGCGCGGCGCAGCAGGGCGGGCGCGGGCTCGCCTATCACGACGTCCGCCCGCACGAGGGCTTCCACCAGCGCGTCGTCCGAAAGGTCGTAGCGGCCGGAGCATGCGGCCGTCGGCGTGGACGCGTCCGCCGGGCCGTGGCGCTCCACCGTCCAGCCGGGACCCGCCGCGCGCCTAAGCGCCGCGACGTGCTCGTCGCAAAACGGTACGAGGACCAGCAGGCTTGGCATGGCGGCTCCTTACGACGTGGGCGAGAAGGACGCGGGCGGCGCGGCCGCCAGGCGCCCCTAGAACGTGACGTTTCCAAACTCGGACAGCTTGAGCTCGGGATTGCGCTCCTCCGCCCAGTTCACGTTGAACTCGTTCGTGAACAGCAGCAGGCGGCCGCCGCGCATGTCCTCCACGCGACCGGTGTCGCGCGAGAGGTTCAGGCTCGCCATGTCCAGCTCGTCCGGCTTGTTCATGATCCAGCGGATCTCGTGGTACGGCAGCGGGTGGCGGCTCACGGCGACGCCGTACTCGCTCTTCAGGCGGCGCTCCAGCACGTCGAGCTGCAGCACGCCCACGACGCCGACGATCACGCTCTCCATTCCCATGCCAAGCTCGCGGAAGATCTGGATGGCGCCCTCCTGGGCAAGCTCCTCCACGCCCTTGATGAACTGCTTGCGCTTGAGGGTGTCGACCTGCGTGATGCGCGCGAAGTGCTCCGGCGCGAACGTGGGGATCTGGGGAAACTGCACGTGGGGCTTCCCGGCGCACACGGTGTCGCCAATGGAGAAGATGCCCGGGTCGAACAGGCCCACGATGTCGCCGGCGTACGCCTCGTCCACGATGGCGCGGTCGTCCGCCATCATCGAGGTGCCGGTCGCGAGCTTGATGGTGCGGTCGCCCTGCACGTGGTAGGCGCTCATGCCGCGCTCGAACTTGCCAGAGCAGATGCGCACGAACGCAATGCGGTCGCGGTGGTGGCGGTCCATGTTCGCCTGGATCTTGAACACGAAGCCGCTGAACTCGGGCCGGGAGGGCTCGACCTTCTCGCCCGTAAGGACGTCCGTGTACGCCAGGGGCTCCGGTGCAAGGCGCAGGAAGTCCTTCAGGAACGGCTCCACGCCAAAGTTCGTGAGCGCCGACCCAAAGAACACGGGCGTCAGGCGGCCGGTGCGGACGGCCTCGAGGTCGAACTCGTTGTCGGCACCGTCCAAGAGCTCGATGTCGTCCATCAGGGTGCGGTGGTTCTCCTCGCCGATGAGCTCGTCCAGCGCGGGATCGCCCAGCTCGGCCTCGATCTCGCTCACCTTCTTCGTGGCGTTGGCGTGGCCGTCGCCCTCGAACGCGATCACGCGGCGAGAGTTGCGGTCGAACACGCCGCGGAAGTTGCGGCCGCTGCCGATGGGCCAGTTCATGGGGTACGTGCCGATGCCCAGCACCGTCTCGATCTCCTCCGTGAGGTCGAAGGGGTCGCGGGTGTCGTGGTCCAGCTTGTTTATGAACGTGAAGATGGGGATGTGGCGCAGCGTGCAGACCTTGAAGAGCTTCTTCGTCTGGGCCTCGACGCCCTTTGCGCCGTCGATCACCATGACCGCGGCGTCCGCCGCCATGAGCGTGCGGTACGTGTCCTCAGAGAAGTCCTGGTGGCCGGGGGTGTCAAGAATGTTCACGCATTTGCCCTCGTACGTGAACTGCAGCACGGACGACGTGACCGAGATGCCGCGCTCCTTCTCGATGTCCATCCAGTCGGACACGGCGTGGCGCGCGCTCGCCTTGCCCTTCACCGAGCCTGCGGTCTGAATGCTGCCGGTGTACAGCAGCAGCTTCTCGGTGAGGGTGGTCTTGCCCGCGTCGGGGTGACTGATGATGGCGAACGTTCGCCGCGATGCGATCTGGTCGGACAGGCTTGGCATGCATTCTCCTTAGATGGCGTAACCATCGTATTGTACGAGAAGAGCCGCCCCCGCCGCCCGAAAGCCGGGCCTCTCACAATGACGGCACGTTGCCGCGGCCGCGCGCACGCGCCACGTGCAGCGCGAGCCCCACGGCGAGCCCCGCCGCGGCCGGCACCACCCAGCCAAAGCCCCACGCCGCCAGGGCTGTCTCTTATACACATCTGACGCTGCCGACGAATCC